>SCUN01000025.1 GCA_004297655.1 Acidobacteriota bacterium
AGCGACACGAAACCGGCGACGGGCGCCGCGATGAGCACCGCCACCATCAACCACCCCGAAACCGCGCGATAGGCCTTTTCCTGCAACATGACCCGCCTCCTGATGTCCGGCCTCAGCCTGACATCAGAATGATATCATATTGCTATCGCTTGGCAAAATGCCACCCGATCTTCACGCCGAACTCGTTCGTGAAGTTCAGCGGCTCGTAGTAGCCCAGCGTCTGGCGGGCCGTGATGTTGTTCACGGTGTACGCGACTGAGCCTTCGCTGACCGGCGAGTCGCTCACGCGCCAGCGGACGTAGTACGGCTCGAGCGACCACGACCGGTTGAGCTGATACGACGCGTTGGCGCGCAGCGCCCAGCCCTTGTGCTGCTTGAATGACGTGTCCGTGAAGTCGCCGATCGAAAACGCCGGCGCGGTCGATGTCGCCGGCACGGTGCCGCCGCGAAGCAGCGAACCACGTGTGGTGTTCCACCCGCGCAGCAGGTGGTCGTACTCGATCGTCACACCCAGCACTCGGCCTGATGTCGTCCTGGCGCGAATCGTCATGCCCACCGGCACGTACAGGTACTCCTGCGTCCGGTAGTTGAAGTTGCCAGTCGTGCCGTTCGAAAGATGCCGAACGCCCACACCGGCAAACGGCGCGATCGCCCGGCGTGCACCGGAAAAGTCCTTGCCGGCGAGCGCGCGGCCGTCCACGTACCAATCCGCATCGCCGGATTCACTGCAGGGCGACGCGGAGCCCAACGTCAGCCGGTAGCCGTTCGGCGAGGTGGTGCTCGGCACGATCTGCCACGGTCGGCAGGATCCGTCGTACGAAGCCGTGACGCCCGTGGCGCGCACGTTGAACTGCCCGAACCAGCGGCCGCGTTGACCAAGGGCAAACGTCCCCGTGTATTCGCCGCCGAACTTCGGGCCGTGGATCTTCACGTCGATCTGCTCGCCCAGCGGCTCCGTGTAGTCGTAGTGCTGCACACTGAGGTTCAACTCATGCCCCATCCGCGTCGTCAGGCCGGCGGCGCCTGCGGCCGGGGCCGCGGGCGCTTGGGCGTACGCCGCAGAAGAGATCAACGCGATCACGCTCGCCAGAACCAGGGACTTCGCCATGCGACCTCGCCGAGAGAGACCTCCATTGTGCGGCAATCTCGCGAATCCTCAGCGGTGAGCCTGGCCTATTATGCTCGGCATGACCGATCTTCCGCTGAGTCGCCGTGAACTGATCCTCGCCCTCACGTCCGCCGCGGCCCTCCCGCTGATCGCGGGCTGCTCTTCGGGCTCGAATCCGCCGGTGTCAGGCGCCGGCACCGGACCGACCGACGCCGCGGCGCTCAAGCTGCTCGATGAGATCGCAGACAACCTGCTCAACTTGTTTCCCGACACCGCGACCTCGCTCGGCCTCGACATGGGCGCGAGGGCAGGGCTCCGATCGAAGCTGGTCGATCGATCGGCCGATGGACAGAAGCGAATCGCGCAGCAAGTGCGCGCGGATCTGGATCGTCTGAACGGGTTCACGGCTGACGCGCTGTCACATGGTGTACGGACCAGCGTCGAAGTCGTCAAGAGCGCGTATGCCACCGCGCTCGAGGGATTCGCGCTGCCGTATGGCGACATCACCGTCGGCAGCTGGCGCAACACGCCGTACGTCGTCATTCAAAACGTCGGCGCCTACCTGGACGTGCCGCGGTTCCTCGATTCGGATCACCGCATCGAGAACGCCGCCGACGCCGAGGCCTACATCGAGCGGCTGCAGTCGTACGCGAAGCAACTCGACGGCGAGCTGGGCCGCGTTCAGACGGCGCGCGCGGCCGGACTGGTCCCGCCCTCATTCCTGATCGACAAGGCGCTGGCGCAGATGCGCCTCTCGGCAAAGAGCGCGCGCGAAGGCGGCGGGCTCGTCGAGTCCATCGAGCGCCGGACCAAAGCCGCGAACATTGCCGGTAATTGGGGCGAACGCGCCAGGAAGATCGCCGTCAGCGACGTCGCGCCGGCGCTTAGCCGGCAGATCGCGGAGCTGGAAGCGCAGCGGAAGATCGCGAAAGACGACGCGGGAATGTGGGCGCGGCCGCACGGCGAGGAGTTCTATCGCTGGGCGCTCAAGGCGTCGACGACGACCGGGATGACGCCGGATGAGATTCACGAGATGGGCCAGAGCGAGCTGAAGAAGCTGCACGCCCAGATGGACGCCATTCTGAGAGATCTCGGCTACACGGAAGGCAGCGTCGGCGACCGGATGAAAGCGTTGGCGAAGGACCCGAAGTTCAGGTTCGCCGACGGCGATCCGGGCCGCGCCGAGATCATGGCGTTCATCAACGGCCGGCTCGAGTGGATCAAAGCGCAGATGCCGCGCGCGTTCAACACGGTCGTCAACCCGAACATGGAAGTGAAGCGCTTGCCGCCCGAGGAAGAGCCGGGCGCGCCGGCGGCGTACGGCGGCGCCGGCTCGATCGACGGGAAGGTGCCCGGCCGGTTCTGGATCAACCTCGACTCGACGAGCCGCCACAGCCGGTACAGCCTGCCGGATCTGACGTTCCACGAAGCGATCCCCGGCCACATCTGGCAGGGCGAGTACACCCACGGGATGCCGCCGATCCGGCAGATCCTGCAGTTCAACGCCTACTCGGAAGGGTGGGGGCTCTACGCCGAACAGCTCGCCGACGAACTGGGCGCCTACGAGACCGACAAGGTCGGCCGGCTCGGCTATCTGCAATCGATCGCCTTCCGCGCCTGCCGGCTCGTCGTCGACACGGGCATTCACGCGAAGCGGTGGACGCGCGAGGAGGGCGTGAAGTTCTTCGTCGATGTGAATGGATCGAATCCGGTGGAAGTGGCGAGCGAAGTGGACCGGTACTGCTCGTGGCCGGGCCAGGCATGCGGGTACAAGGTCGGCCACAGCGAGATCAACACGCAGCGTGAACGGGCGAAGACGAAGCTCGGGTCCCGGTTCGACCTGAAAGCGTTCAACGACACGGTGGTACTCGGCGGCAACGTGCCGCTGGACGTGCTCGCGAAGAACGTGACCGAGTACATCAGGACACGCGGCGCCGGGAAATAGGATGCGATAATTCGCCCTCATGCCGTTGACGCCGGGCACCCGGCTCGGTCCCTATGAGATCGTCGCGCCGCTCGGCGCCGGCGGCATGGGCGAGGTGTATCGGGCACGGGACACGAGTCTCGATCGCGACGTCGCCCTGAAGGTCCTGCCCGCGTCGTTCGCGCATGATCCGGATCGTCTGATGCGCTTCACTCGCGAGGCAAAGACCCTCGCCGCGCTCAATCATCCGAACATCGCGCAGATTTACGGCGTGCAGGAGTCGAAGGGGCCGGTGCCCGGATCCGACGTGCGCGCGCTGGTCATGGAGCTCGTCGACGGCGAAACGCTGTCCCAGAAAGTCGCTCGGGGCGCGTTGCCGCTCGACGCGGCGCTGGCCATCGCCAACCAGATCGCCGCGGCGCTCGTCGCCGCCCATGAAAAGGGCGTCGTGCATCGCGATCTCAAGCCGGCGAACGTGATGGTCACCGCCGGCGGCCAGGTGAAGGTGCTGGACTTCGGGTTGGCGACGCGCGTCGGGAACGAGGCGAGCGCCGAGGAAACGCAGCTCGGCACGCGTTCCGGCGTCGTCCTGGGCACGGTGCCGTACATGTCGCCCGAGCAGGTGCAAGGCCTGCCGGTCGACGCGCGCACCGATCTGTTTTCACTCGGCACGCTGCTTTACGAGCTCGTGTACGGCGCCCGGCCGTTCCGCGGGGACAACGAGGCGGCGCTGATGTCGGCCATCCTGCGCGACGATCCGCCGCCGAGTTTCGGCGGCGGCGCGCCGCTGCCCACCGCGCTCGATGCGCTGATCCGGCACTGTCTCGAAAAGCGCCCGGGCGACCGCCCGCCCAACGCGACGTCGGTCGGCGAGCGCCTGCACGCATTGGCGGCAAGTCTCGGCGCCCCGCGGGCGCAGCCGCACCGGGCCGGCACCACCGTGGTCGTCTTGCCGTTCGCGAATCGCAGCGGCGATCCAGACAACGAGTATTTCAGCGACGGCTTGACCGAAGAAGTGATCGCGGACCTGTCCCGCGTCGGCGCGCTCCGCACCCTCTCGCGCAACTCGTCGATGACGCTCAAAGCCACGACCAAGGACACGGCAACGCTGGCGCGCGAGCTGGGGGTCACGCATCTCGTGACTGGCTCGGTTCGCCGCGCGGGCCAGGCCCTGCGCGTGACGGCGGAACTCGTGGACGCGCGCACCGACGCGCCGATCTGGAGCGACAAGTACACCGGCACCGTCGACGACGTGTTCGGCATTCAGGAGGAGATCGCCCGCAAGATCGTGGCGGCGCTGGAGGTCACGCTCAGCGATTCCGAGTCGAAGCAGGTGGCAGAGCGGCCCATCGCCGACACCGTGGCGTACGACTGTTACCTGCGGGCCCGCCAGGAGATGTACGGCTGGACGCCGGAGGCGGCGCTCCGCGCACATCGGCTCGTCGATCAGGCGCTTTCGATCGTGGGGGATGTCCCGTTGCTCCTGGCCACGAAGGGCCTGCTCCACTGGAATGACGTCAACACCAATCGCGTCACGGCCGAGGATGGCCTGGTCAAGGCCCAGACGTATGCCGCCCGGGCCCTCGCACTGAACCCGAATTTGGCGCTCGGGATCTACGTGCGCGGCCTTGTCGCAGGGCTCCGTGGCCAGCCGGAATCCGCGCTGCCGGATCTCTACCGCGCCCACGCGCTGGCGCCGAATGACTCCAACATCATCGCGGAGGTCTGCCGCTTCTCCAACGTGAGCGGCCTCCGGCACCACGGCGCGCTGGTGGATCGCCTCGGCGAGATCGATCCGCTCACGGCGCTCACGCCCCTGGTGTTCAGCTGCTATCACTGGCTGCAGGGCCGACCCGCCGAGGCGGCGCCGGGCGAACGGCGCCGCCT
>SCUN01000198.1 GCA_004297655.1 Acidobacteriota bacterium
CGCCCAGACCCTCTCAGCCAAAGAGATCATCGTCGCCACCGGATCCGCGCCGCGAAGCGTGCCGGGAATCGAGATCGACAAGACGCACATCATCACGAGCGACCAGGCGATCCATCTCGCGGCCGTGCCGAAGTCGATGGCCATCATGGGCAGCGGCGCCGTCGGCGTCGAGTTCGCCTCGATCTTCCGCCGCTTCGGCGCCGAGATCACCGTGATCGAACTCCTGCCGCGCCTGGTGCCGAACGAAGACGAAGCCGTCTCGGCCGAACTCGCGAAAGCGTTCAGGAAGCGCGGCATCGCCGTGAAGGTCGGCACGAAGGTCACGTCGGCCAAAGTGAAGAACGGCGCCGTGACGATCGAGATGTCGACGGGCGACGGCAAGACCGAGTCGCTCACCGTTGACATCCTCCTCGTCGCCACCGGCCGCGGCCCCGTCACCGACGGCCTCGGCGCGAAAGACGTCGGACTCGCGATCGACGAGCGCGGCTACGTCAAGGTGGACAATCTCTTCCGCACGAACGTCGCCGGCATCTCCGCGATCGGCGACGTCATCACGATGGGGACGGGCGCGCACCCGCAGCTCGCGCATCTCTCGAGTAACGAAGGCATCGTGCTCGCCGAGCGGATTGCGGGGAAGAACCCTCAGCCGATCAACTACGATCAGGTGCCCGGCTGCACCTACTGCGATCCCGAAATCGGCAGCATCGGCCTCACCGAAGCCGAAGCGAAGAAGCGCGGCTACGATGTCGTCATCGGCACGTTCCCGTTCGGCGTGCTCGGCCGCGCGAAGATCGCCGGCGAGACCGAAGGCTTCGTGAAGATCGTCGCCGACAGGAAATACGATGAAGTGCTGGGCGTGCACATGATCGGCCCGCGCGCGACGGAACTGGTCGCCGAAGCCGGCGTGGCGTTGCGCCTCGAGTCCACGGTTGAAGAATTGATCCGCACCATCCACGCGCACCCGACGATGTCGGAAGCGGTCGCCGAAGCGGCCCACGCGGTGCATGGCGGCGCGATCCACATGTAGGAGTGCAATGGCTATTGATGTCGTAATGCCGCAGATGGGCGAGTCGATCGCGGAAGGCACGATCGTCCGCTGGATCAAGAAGGTCGGCGATTCGATCGACAAGGACGAGCCGATGTTCGAGATCTCGACCGACAAGGTCGACGCGGAGATTCCGTCGCCCGGCGCCGGCGTGATCATCGAGATCTCGGTCAAGGAAGGCGAGACGGTTCCGGTCAACTCGGTCGTCGCGAGGATCGGGGCGGCCGGCGAGAAGCCATCGTCCGGTGCGCAAAGTGCGGCTGGTGCCGCGGGTGCGTCAGGTGCCGGGTCAGCCGGTGCCAAAGCCGCTGAGCCTATCGTCGCTGCACCCGCACCCCCCGCGCCCGCGCACCAGACGCTGGAAGACGTCAGACGCCAGCGCTCGTCCCCCGTCGTTCGCAAGATCGCCAAGGAACACGGCGTCGACTTCACGCAACTCCCGGGCACGGGCATCGCCGGCCGCGTGACGAAGAAGGACATTCTCTCCGCCATCGAACGGGGGACAGTCGCGGCCCCCGCTCCAGCCGCACCCGCTTACTCGGCACCAGCGGCACCGGCCGCACCCGCTGTTACCCGCGCACCCGCGTTCGACGGCCCGCAGCGCGTCGAGAAGATGGGCGTGATGCGGAAGAAGATCGCGGACCACATGGTCATGTCGATCAAGACATCGCCGCACGTGTACTCGGCGTACGAAGTCGACTTCAATCGTCTCGACGAGATCCGCAAGAAGAAGAAGGCGGAATACGAATCGCTCGGCGCGAAGCTCACGTTCACGGCGCTCATCGCGAAGGCCACGGTGGACACGATTCGCGAGTTCCCGTTCGCCAACGCGTCGATCGACGGCGAGAACATCATCTACAAGCGCGACATCAACCTCGGCATCGCCGTCGCGCTCGAGCAGGGCCTGATCGTTCCCGTCATCAAGAACGCCGACGAGAAGAACCTCCTCGGCATCTCGCGCGCCGTCCAGGATCTGGCCGCCCGCGCCCGCTCGAAGAAGCTGAACCCCGACGACGTCCAGGGCGGCACGTTTACGATCACCAACCCCGGCATCTTCGGCGCGCTGTTCGGCCTGCCGATCATCAGCCAGCCGCAGGTCGCGATCCTCGGTGTCGGCAGCATCGACAAGCGCGTCGTCGTCATCGACGACATGATGGCGATCCGCCCGATGTGCTACCTCACGCTCGGCTACGACCACCGTCTCATCGACGGCGCCGACGCCGGCCGCTTCCTGCAGCGCTTGAAAGAGCGGCTGCAGGATTTCGATGAGAACGCTTAACGTCCGCCATCTCGGCACGATTTCGTACGACGATGGCCTGGCGCTCCAGGCGAAGCTGGTGGAGGAACGCCGCGCCGGCGCGATTCCCGACACGCTGCTGCTCCTCGAGCACCCGCCCGTCATCACGCTGGGCGTGAAGACGCGCCGCGGACCGAATCACATCGTCGCGTCCGACGAAACGCTCGCCGGCGAAGGCGTGACGGTGCACGAAACCGGCCGCGGCGGCGACGTGACGTATCACGGCCCCGGCCAATTGGTGGGGTATCCGATTCTGGACCTGGCGCCGGATCGCAAGGACGTCCATGTCTACGTGCGCGACATCGAAGAAGTGCTGATTCGCGCCGCCGCGGCGTTTGGCATCGACGCGAAGCGTGTGCCGGGCCTCACGGGTGTGTGGGTCGGGCCCGAGGGCCGGGAAGAGAAGCTCGCCGCCATCGGCATCCGCATCAGCCGGTGGATCACGAGCCACGGTTTCGCGCTCAATGTCTCGACCAATCTCGATCATTTCAATCTGATCGTCCCTTGTGGCATCGTCGACAGACGCGTCACGTCGCTCGAGAAGCTGCTCGGGCGGGCGGTGGCGATGAGCGAAGCGGAGCGGGCAGTGGAGCAGGCATTTTTCGCGTTGGGATGGCGCGTTGCGGCATGACCGACATTGCCGATCTGCGCCGCCAGTACGGCCGCGCGCAACTCAAGCGGGAAGACCTCGACGCGAGTCCGTTCGTGCAGTTCCGGCGGTGGATGGACGAAGCGATGAAGCTGGAGCTGGTCGACGCCAACGCGATGAGCCTGGCCACGGTCGGCGCCGCGGGCGAGCCGTCGATCCGAACGGTCCTGTTGAAAGCCTTCGACGAACGCGGCTTCGTCTTCTACACGAATTTCGAGAGCACCAAGGCGCAGCAGATTCACGAGAATCCGAACGTCGCCCTCCTCTTCTATTGGCGGGAATTCGAGCGGCAGGTGAAGATCCGCGGCAAGGCCGAGAGGCTCTCCACCGCCGAATCGGCGAAGTACTTCCTCTCGCGCCCGCGCGAGAGCCAGCTCGCGGCGTGGGCGTCGCCGCAGAGCCGGATCGTCGACGCGCGACACATCCTCGAGCAGAAGTTCGAGGAGATGCTCCGGAAGTTCGGCGAAGGCGACGTGCCGGTGCCGTCGTTCTGGGGCGGTTTCCGCGTGTCCGCAAAGACGATCGAGTTCTGGCAGGGCGGCGCGCATCGGCTGCACGATCGATTCCAGTATTCGCAGGATGTCGGCGGCTGGCGCATCGACCAGCTCGCGCCGTAGCTCGTCTTTTTCGCAGTCGGTTGACCCGAGCGCCTGAGCCCGGTGTAGTATTCACGACCGGGAGATCCCAAAGATGAAACGCGCACTTGCTGTTGCGGCCGCCGTGGTGGCTGCGGCCTGCGGTTCCAGTTCGCCCTCGTCGCCGTCGAGCTCGTCGAGCTCGAATGCGCTGTCGGCGACGAGTTCGTTCACGATCTCGCTGCAGTCGGTGTCGATGACGGCCAACACCGTTGTCTTCAATTGGACGTCGACCGGCGCGACGACCTACAAGATGATGATCGGCACGACCTCAGGCGCGTCCGATCTGCTGAACGCGGATGTCACCGGAACCACCTACACGTGGACGGGCCCGCGCACCGCCAACATCTTCTATGCGCGTGTCGCGCCCACGAGCGGCGGGCAGACGGGCACGGCGTCCACCGAGCTGCCGGTCTTCACCATCGACATGCGCTATGTGATCGATGCGCTGTATTTCGGGTACGGGCCGATGTCGCAGAGCACCGCGCAACCGGCGGGCTCGGCCCAGGCCGCCATCTGGGCCGACGGCTCGACGATCAATGTGATCGTCACCGAGGAGTCCGGCACGCTCTCGCTCGATGCGGCGCGCACGTTCGTGACCGATTACCTGGCCGCGATGTCGAATCACATCACGATCAACGTCACGACGACCTCGACGACGTGGACAGGCGTCGCCCTGAACGCGATTCCGCTGGACACCGTGGTCGTGCGCGTCGACAACACGGTCTGCCCGCAGGTTGGCGTGATCGCGTGCGCGTACTACGGCCCGTTGCCCTACGGCGCCGGCAGGTCGTCCGTCAACCTCAACGCCGCGCCGACGGCGACGACCCCCGGCGGGTCGGTGGCGATTGCGCACGAAATCGGCCACGCCTTCGGGTTGCACCACCTGGTCGTCGGAAGTTCGGTGCGGCCGGAGTTCAGATTCCTGATGAACCCCGCGCTGCTCGTGTCTCAGCTCAGCACCGTCGAGAAGGCGGCCATGGCGGCCGCGCGCGCCGGCGGCATGCGCAATGGCTGGATCCGCTCACAGGCGGTGGCCGCCGGCCTCGTCTTCGCGCAAGCCAACCCCGCGTACATGCCCACGCCCGCTTCGCTCATCCCCACCCTCAACGACATCATTGAGTCTGTCGTCATCAAATAAAACTACATCGGGTGTCGTTTTCTGGAAACGACACCCGATGTCGTTTTCGGGCGGGAATAACCCGCGACTTCGCCGTGTTCATTGAGGCGGAGGCAGAGAATGCAGGCGCGGGAACGGCAGCGGGATCTGGAACTTGCGGCCCGGTTACTCAAGGGCGACAAGGCGGCGGTGGAGGAGTTGACCCGGGAATTCGGCCCGATGGTCCACCAGCAGGCCTTCAAGTACATGAAGAACTGGGAAGACGCGGAGGAAGTGGCTCAGGACGTCCTGCTCAAGGTGGTCCGCAAGATCGAGCTGTTCCGCGGCGACTCGGCGCTCTCGTCCTGGATCTACCGCATCACGTTCAACACCGCGATGTCCCGGCTCCGTAACGGCCGCTTCAGCCGACCGCACGAAGTGCTGATGGGCGATCTGGCCGCGGCGTCAAACCGCGGCGACTACGATGAGGCGCGGATGCCCGCGTTTCTCGAGCCGGCCGACCTCACCCATATGGGCGATGAGGCCGTGATGCGGCGCCAGTTGCGCGAGAAGGTCATCGCCGCGCTGCGCGAAATGCCGGACGTCTATCGTGTGCCGGTCGTGCTGCGCGATCTCCACGGCATGTCCACCGAAGAGGCGAGCGAAGTGCTCCAGGTGAAGACGCAAACGCTGAAGTCGCGCCTCCACCGCGGCCGCACGTTCCTTCGCGAGCGCCTGCAGGAATTCGCGGGTGGCCTGACGCTGCACCGGCCGGTCGAAGTGTAGGAGCGGTACTAGTTTTTTCTGGAGAGCCCGTTCAAGAACTCGACGCGTTCCTGGGTTGAGAGCGAGGGCTCGATGCGCCGCAGGATCTTTCGATCGCCCAACTCCAGCGGCACCATCGTCGCGACGCCGCGCTCGCCGTATTCGCCGTCGAGCACGGTCGTGGCGTAGAGATGCCGGCGCGAGCCGGTGACAAGACCCTCCACGATGACGGCCGTCGCGGCCCCGATCGCCTGGGGCTTCGGCGGCCACATCTTTTTCAGCAAGTCAGAAATCGCGAGCATCCGGTGCGGCGGAATCTGACCGGCGAGCGACGAGCCGCCGAACGCCGCCGACGTCCAGCCGATCGTGAATCCCGGCGCTCTTCCGACAACCGGGATCGACACATCCACGCCCGAGCCGTTCAACTCGAGCGCCGCGAGCGCGCGCACCGCGCTGTGCGCGGCCGATGCGGCCGAGCCGACGATGCGGCCGGCGGCGACGCCGCCTTCGCGCACGGCGGCTTCCATCAACCAGACCTGCTTCGGTCCGGCGAAGACGATCGGCGCCGTCGTGCCGGCTCGAATCAACTGCTTGATCAGCGCCAGCCCGCGCTCGCCCTCCCACTCGCCCTCCGCGAAGGCGTCGGCGATGACGATGACGTCGGCGTTTGCGGCGTCGAGGAGGTCACCGCGCGAGGTGATGGGCGTGTCGAAGTGCTCGATCGGGCCCGACTGGCGCATGTCCAGCGCCTTACCGGCCGCGACGTTCGCGGCCGTGTCGACGAGCCGCACATCGCGCACCCGCGAGCGGCGGGCCAGCGCGTAAGCGGTAGCGGCGCCGATCTCGCCGGCGCCGAGGATGGAAATCACGGACATCGGTCAGAATCGTAGCAGAGGTGTTTATGCGCGCGCTGGTCACAGGCGGTTCGAAGGGCATCGGGTTCGCGATCGCCGAGGCGATGGCAGCCGCTGGCGGCAAAGTCACGATCACGGGGCGCGACCAGATGCGCGTCAACGCGGCGGTGACGGCGCTGCTCAAATCCGCCGGACCCGGCGCGGACGTGCGCGGCGCGGCCGCCGACGTGCGCGATCGGTACGGCATCGAGTCGGCCATCGATGCCGCCGCCGCGGCGTTCGGCGGGCTCGACGTGCTGATCAACAACGCCGGCGTCGGCGTGTTCCGCGACGTCGAGAACATGTCGGACGACGAGTGGCGCCAGGTGATCGACACGAACCTCACGGGCGCGTTCTTCGCGTCCCGATCCGCGATTCCGCACCTCAAGCGCGCCGGCGGCGGCTGGATCATCAACATCGCGAGCCTCGCCGGACGAAACTACTTCGCCGAAGGCGCCGCGTACTGCGCCTCGAAAGCCGGCCTCGTCGCTTTCAGCGAGGCGCTCATGCTGGAACTGCGCAACGACAACATCCGCGTGAGTTGCGTGATGCCGGGGTCGGTGGCGACCGAGTTCAGCCATCCGTCGGGCACGACCGACGACAGCTGGAAACTGACCGGCGACGACGTCGCGGAGGTGGTGATGGATCTGCTGCGGCATCCGAAGCGCAGCCTGCCGAGCAAAGTCGAAATCAGGCCGGCGAGGACCGGACGCTCCTGATCAGCCAGACCAATCCGGGAATCCACAGCACCAGGCCGCAACCGATCGCGAGCCGGCGCGGATCGAACTGGTAGCCGTCGAGGAGCCGCGCGGTCAGGTACGACGACCCGGCTTGAATGAACGTCAGCAGCGCGAGCTCGACCGAGAACACGCGGCCGCGAAACTCGTCGCGCACGTTCAGTTGCAGCAGCACGTTGCTGGCGACCCAGAGCGTGGATCCGCAGATGTGGGCGCCGGCCACGAAGAGCGCGGCGATCCAGATCGTCGGCGCGACGCCGAGCAGCGCGTAGAACGCCCCGGCCAGGAAGAACGACGGCGCGATGAGGCGAACGAGCCGGTCCGATGACCGCGTCGCCAGATGGGTGACGAGCCACGAGCCGGCCAGCGCGCCGACGCCGCGCGCGGCGTAGAGAATGCCGGTGCCCGCGTCCGGGCTGCCGTTG
>SCUN01000026.1 GCA_004297655.1 Acidobacteriota bacterium
CGTTGTCGTAGAGCGCCGGGTCGTTCATGAGCTTCCCGGCCGTGCCGCTCGTGCCCTGGAACGTGGCGACCAGCTTGTCGATCCGTTCGGTCAGCCCGTTGATCTTGTCGTAGAGCACGCGCTCGGTGAGCAGCGCGCCCATCGTGCTGTCGTTCTTGCCGAGCCGCGCCGTTGCCGTCTCGACGTTGGTGAGCGTGTTCGACAGCGACTTCCCGAGCCCTTCGTCGTTGATCAGTCTGCCGAGCGGGCTGCTGCCGGCTTTGAGCGGCACGAGGACCGCGTCGAGATCGTCCACCGCCTTCTTGAGGCTGTCGTGGAGCGCCGGGTCGTTCAGCAGCCGGCCCGCAGTGCCCTTCGTGCCCTGCAGCGCGGCGGCCGTGGCGTTCATGGACGTCAGCAGCGCGTTGAAGTTGTTGTAGGCCGCCTCGTCGGCGAACAGCTTGCCCATCGTGCCTTTGCCGGCGCGGATATCCGCGATGATCTGGTTGCCCATCTCGATGCCGGTGGTCGCCTTTGTCGCGAGATCGGCGATCGGGCTTCCGGCGCCGGTCGCTTCAAGATACGCGTTGTCGGCGAGCGCCGCGCCGCCGGGCGCGGCCGAGATCTCGACGATCGGCTCGCCGAGCAGGCTGAGCGATCCCATCGAGGCTTTCGAGCCGGTGGTCACGAGCGGTTTCACCGCTTCGTTGAGCACCATCCCGACTTCGATGAGCTCGCCGGCAAACTCGACGGACGTCACCTTGCCGACGTCCTTGCCGGCGACACGGACGATGGCGCCGGTCTTCATGCCCTGGACGTTGGTGAACTTCGTCCGGACGCGGAACTGCTGCCAGAAGAATCCGGCCTGTCCGCCCACCGCGATGATCAGCACGGTCGCCAGGACGATCGAGGCGACGCCGATGATGCCGATCTTCAGTTCGGAAAATGCGAGAGAACGAGTGCGAGGCATGTGCTGCTGGCTCCTAAGACAAGAACGCCTTCAAATACGGATCATCCGAGTGGCGCAATTCGTCGGCCGCGCCTTCAAACGACACCCGGCCATCTTTCAACATCAGAAACGCCGTCATCTCCGCCTTGTCCGGAGACGCCTTCACGAACTTGAGGGTCTTCCCCTCGGGCACGGCCTCGTGCGTCGCGATGTAGAACGCGTCGCGCAACTGATGCGTCACGAGAATGCCGCTCACATGCTCGATGTCGCGCAGCTTCACGATCTCGTCATCGACCGTGATGGCGGTGATGGGATCGAGGCCGGTCGTCGGCTCGTCGTACAGCAGGATATGCGGCTTCGACGTCAGCGCTCGCGCGATCGCCACGCGGCGCCGCTGTCCGCCCGACAGCTCCGACGGCATGCGATCGATGAACTCGCCCAGGCCGACGAAGCCGAGCACTTCCTTCACGCGCTCGTCGACCTTGGCGATCGGCGTGTTGGTCTCTTCGAACAGCCGGTACCCGACGTTCTCGCGCACGGTCAGCGAGTCGAACAGCGCGCCCTCCTGAAACACCATGCCGAGGTCCGCGCGCACGCGCATCAGCTCGTCTTCCGGCATGTTGTCGGTGCGCTCGCCATTGATGTAGATCTCGCCGGCGTCGGGCTTCAGCAGGCCCAGGATCAGCCGGAGGATCGTGGACTTGCCCGAGCCGGAGGCGCCGATGATGATCTTCGTGTGCGCCTTGTCGAGCGTGAACGTCACGCCGTCAAGGATGACCTTGTCGTCGAACGCGAGATGAACGTCCCGGAAATCGATAACTGGATCGTCGGCCATCAGTACATTGTCACGATGAGAATCTTGGTGATGAGAAAGTCCACGGCCAGCACGAGCACGGAGCCCGCGACGACCGAGTTCGTGGTGGCGCGCCCGACGCCCTGCGTGCCGCCCTTCGTGCGCAGCCCGACGTGGCAGCCGATCGAGACCAGCACGAAACCGAGGAAGAACGGCTTGATGAGCCCCATCCACACGTCCTGGATGTATAACCCGCCCACGACGTTGTTCCAGAACACCGCGGTCTGCACCTTCAGCTGCGTCAGCGCGATCAGCCACGCGCCGACCAGGCCGACGCCGTTGGCGACGACCGTGAGGATCGGGACCATCAGCGTGCCCGCCAGCACGCGCGGGATGACCAGCTTCCGCACCGGATCGGTGCCGAGCGCGCGCAGTGCGGCGATCTGGTCGGTCACGGTCATCGAGCCCAATTCGGCGGCGATGCCGGAGCCGACGCGGCCGCACACCATCAGCGCCGTCAGCACCGGTCCGAGTTCCTTGATCATCGACGCGCTCACAAGCCGGCCGACCATCGACCGCGCGCCGAACTGGTCGAGCGTCAGCCCCGACTGCAGCGTGAGCACCATGCCGGTAAACGTGCCGGTCAGCACGACAACGGTGAGCGAGCCGACGCCGATGGCGTCAAACTGCTCGATCATGTCGCGCATGTAGAACGGCCGCGTCACCATGCCGCGGAAGACCTGCTTCAGCAGCCGCAGGTATTCCTGCACTTCGAGCAGGCCGCCCTTCATCCACTCCACAAACCACTTCACGCGCTCTTCTCCTCGCCGATCAGCACCAGATCGGGATTTCGTGCCTTCCGCAGCCTGTCGCGAATCTGGGCCGCGCGCTCGAACTCGAGATTGGCGGCCGCCGCCCGCATGTCCTTCTCGAGGGTCGCGATGTGCCGCTCGAACTCCGCGCGGGTCTTGAACCGCTCGCGCTCGTCCGGCTCGCGCGCCACCGTCAGGTAGTCGCGCTCGTACACGCTCTGCATCACGTCGTCGATGTTCTTCACGATCGAGGCCGGCGTGATGCCGTGCTCTCGATTGTATGCCTGCTGCACCTCGCGCCGCCGGTCGGTCTCCGAGATGGCCGCCTTCATCGAGTCGGTCATCCGGTCCGCGTAGAGGACGACCCGGCCGTTCACGTTACGGGCCGCGCGTCCCATGGTCTGGATCAGGGCGCCCGCCGATCGCAGGAACCCCTCCTTGTCGGCGTCCAGCACTGCCACCAGCGACACTTCCGGCAAATCCAGGCCCTCGCGCAGCAGGTTGATGCCGACCAGCACATCGAAGTTGCCCAGGCGGAGATCGCGCAGGATCTCGATCCGCTCCAGCGTCTCGATATCCGAGTGCAGGTAGCGGACGCGCACGCCCAGTTCCTGGTAGTACTGCGTGAGATCCTCCGCCATCTTCTTCGTGAGCGTCGTCACTAAGACGCGCTCGTTCTTTGCCACGACCCCGCGGATCTCCCCGAGCAGATCGTCGATCTGTCCGGTCACGGGACGAATGTCGATCGTCGGATCCACGAGCCCGGTCGGCCGGATGATCTGCTCGACGACCACGCCCTGGGCTTCTTTCAACTCCCACGGCCCCGGCGTCGCGCTCACATACACCGTCTGCTTGATCCGCGCTTCCCACTCTTTGAAGTTGAGCGGCCGGTTGTCGAGCGCCGACGGCAGTCGGAAGCCGTACTCGACGAGCACTTCCTTGCGGGCGCGATCGCCGGCGTACATCCCGCGAACCTGCGGCACCGTCTGGTGGCTCTCATCGACGATCGTGATCGCGTCCGCCGGGAGATAGTCGAGCAGCGTCGGCGGCGGCTCGCCCGCCGCCCGTCCCGACAGATGCCGCGAGTAGTTCTCGATCCCGTGGCAGTAGCCGATCTCCTTCATCATCTCGAGGTCGAACATCGTCCGCTGGTGCAGCCGCTGCGCCTCTTCCTTCTTGCCCGCGTGTTCGAGCTCCAGCAGCCGCTCGGCCAGTTCCGCCTTGATCGCTTCGATCGCGACCGTCGTGCGCGACCGCGGCGTCACGAAGTGCGACTTCGGGAAGACCGCGATCGACTCGTACTTCCGCAGGTCCTTGCCCGTCAGCGGATCGAACATCACGATCTCGTCGATCTCATCCCCGAACAGGCTGATGCGAAGCGCCATCTCCTCGTACGACGGATGGACCTCGACGACGTCGCCGCGCACGCGGAAGGTGCCGCGCTTGAAGTCGTAGTCATTGCGCTCGTACTGGATCTCGACCAGCTTCCGCAGAATCTCGTCGCGGCTCATCGTCGCGCCGCGCTTCACGTCGAGCACGAGGCTGTAGTACGCCTCGGGCGAGCCGAGGCCGTAGATGCACGAGACGGAGGCGACGATGATGACGTCACGGCGCTCGAAGAGCGACCGGGTGGCCGACAGGCGCAGCCGGTCGATCTCGTCGTTTACGATCGCTTCCTTCTCGATGTACGTGCCCGACGCCGGCATATAGGCCTCGGGCTGGTAGTAGTCGTAGTAGCTGACGAAGTACTCGACGGCGTTTCGGGGGAAGAACCGCCGGAATTCCTGGAAGAGCTGGGCGGCCAGCGTCTTGTTGTGCACCATCACCAGCGCCGGCCGCTGCAGCCGGTGGATGACCTGCGCCATCGTGAAGGTCTTGCCGGACCCGGTGACGCCGAGCAACACCTGTCCCCGGTCGCCGCGCGTGAGCCCCTCGCAGAGCTGCTCGATCGCGCGCGGCTGGTCGCCCGCTAACTCAAAGTCGGTTTCGAGTTCAAAAGCCAACCCTCAATCGTACTACCGCTCACGGTGAGCGGGTAAGAGGGTGAGGGGGTAAGGAGGTGATCGGGTGAGAAGGTGCGACGGGTGAGAAGGTGCGACGGGTGAGAAGGCGCGACGGGTGAGAAGGCGCGACGGGTGAGAAGGTGCCGATGCGAAATGTAGGGCGCGCTGATCCCGAAGCGCGCCGCGAGCGTCCGCGGCGTCGCGGGCGGCGCAGTTCGAAACCACTGCGCCCTACATGTGTCACCCGCTCACCCGCTCACCCGTCGCACCGGCTCACCCGTCGCACCGGCTCACCCGTCGCACCGGCTCACCCGATCACCCACTCACCTTCTCACCCGCTTACCCGCTCACCTGGTCCCGGCAAAATACCCCAGCCGCGCGCGGACTTTGGATTTCTGCAACTCCGGCCGCGTGAGTTTGACTTCGATCTTGCGCCACTTGCCGTCCTCGACCGGGTTGGGCGGCAGGTAGCCGAGGGTGTAGCGGGAGCCCAGTTCGTCGAGGATCTTGGCGTAGATCGCGTTCAGGTCGCGGACGTCCTCCGGAAAGAAGGCGTCGCCGCCGGTTTGGCGGGCCATCTCGCTCAGCTGCATCTGGGCCTGGCCCATGCGGTTCATGCGGTTCAGGTAGCCGATCGAGTAGACCAGCACGTCGTGCGTCTTGAGCATCCTCAGGAGCTGCCCGTAGCCGAGCGCGCTCGTGGAGTCCCCGCCGTCGGTGTAAAGCAGCAACACCTTCTGGCCGTCCTGGCCCACCTCGCTTTGCAGGTACATCGCGATCGCGTCGTACAGCGCCGTGTTCCCTCCGGCCTTACGCGACCGAATTCGCTCGAACAACCGCTCGTATTGGGCCGGCTGAAACCGCGCCACCCGCACCTGATCGTCGAAGTCCACCAGCGTCACGTCCACCGCTTCCTCGAGGGCGTTGACGAACCGGACCGCGGCGGTGGCCGCTTGCGCGAGATCGCCCACCATGCTCCCGCTGATGTCGAGCAGCAGGCCGACGTGCAGCGCGCTGTCTTCCCCGGCGCTCGATTCGCCGCCGGCCTGAAAGAGCTGCACCGGCTGCGGTCTGCCGTCCTCGAGCACCTGGAAGTCGTCTTTGGCGAGGCCACGCACGAACGCGCCGTCCCTGCCGGTCACGACGACGGGCACGCGGACCAGGCTGACGCCGGCACGGAACGTCTGCGGCGGGGCCGCGGCAAGCGATGTCACCGTGAGCGCCACGAGGCAGGCAAGCGGCCGCATGCGGCGCATCATATAATCAACGGTTGGCGCGCGTTTCAGGCGCCGTACCGTGGGAGTTGCCCGACTGTGCGTGCACTAGCCGTCTGTCAGGACGAGCTGGTCATTCGGACGTTGCACCCGATCCTGTCGGGGGCCTTCGAGGTGGAGTTCCTCGTCGAAAGCCGCCCGATGGCTCGACGTCTCGTTGACGACGGCATCCCCGCCACCGTTGCGGACCCGCGGAAGCTCGACACCTACGTCCGCGCCGACCTCACCGCCACCACCCTCGTCATCGTCGAAGACGACGGCAAGAAGAGCCTCAAGAAGATCGTCACGGCCATCCGCGACGCCGGCGGCTCGCTGCTCTACGTCCTGCATGTCGGCGTCAAGCCGCCGGAAGGCCGCCGCACGCACGACGACCTCAAGGCTCTCGTTCCCGAGCTCACTCATCTCGATTTCTCGGAGCTGCTCGCCGGCGCGCTGACCACCGAGCTCAGCCGCAGCTTGACGCGCATGCGCGTGCAGCAATATCAGCGGTACATGCAGGACGCGGACCGCGTGCTGATCCTGCTCCACAACGATCCCGACCCGGACGCGCTCGCTGCGGGCCTCGCGATGCGCAACCTGCTGCGCCGCACGAAGACCACCGCGATCATCGGCGCGCTGCAGGGCGTCACGCGTCCCGAGAACCAGCGGATGGTGGACATGCTCGACATCAAGTTCGACATCATCACGCCCGAGCAGTTCGCCGAGTTCGACCGGATCGTCACGGTGGACGTGCAGCCGCACTACTTCGGCGGCCTGCTCCCGCGAGTGGACCTGGTCGTCGATCATCATCCGGAGCAGACCGGCTACAACGCCGTCTTCAAGGACATCCGCGCCGAGTACGGCTCGACCTGCACGATCCTGACCGAGCACCTGCGCGCCGTGGACATGGACATCTCGGAACGCACGGCGACGGCGATGCTGTACGCGATCAAGTCCGACACGCTGTTCTTCTCGCGCCACACGAACCGCGTGGACCTCGAGGCCTTCACGTACCTCTATCCGCTGGCCGACGCCGCGCTCATTCGCAAGATGGAAGGCGCCGAGATCACGGTCGAACGCCTCGAGTACGTCACGCGCGCGCTCCACACCAGCCGGCACCGGAACCAGGTCTTTTCCGCGTTCCTCGGCGAGACGACCCGCGAGGACCTCATTCCCTACACCGCCGACTTCTTCCTCCAGCTGGAGGACGTGAAGTGGACGATGATCAGCGGCGTCGTCGGCGGCCAGTTCATCCTCAGCGTGCGCAACCTGGGCTACACGCGCAACGCGGGCGAGTTCGTGAAGAAATACTTCAACGACATCGGCTCGGCCGGCGGGCATCGGGCCATGGCGAAAGCCGTGGTGCCGATCGCGAAGTTCCGCGAGAAGTACGGCGATCTGTCCGGCGTGGGCATCGCGGCCAGGGTCGGCGAGCTGGCCGAGGAGTTCCTGCAAGACAAACCGCAGTAGCCGCGGGGCTTCAGCCCCGCGGGCGTCCGGCGGGCTGAAGCCCGCCGGCTACGTCACCCGTTGAGAGCCTGCTGCAGGTCGGCGATGAGATCGTCGATGTGTTCGATCCCCACCGACAGCCGCACCATGCCGCGCGTAACCCCGGCGTCCTTCAGCTGGGCGTCGGAGAATCCCCACTGCGAGGTCAGCACCGGCAGGCTCGCGAGGCTGTCCACGCCGCCGAGGCTGGCGGCGCGCTTGAAGACCTGCATGCGATCGAAGAAGCGCGACGCGCCCGCGAATCCGTCCTTCGCTTCGAACGTCACCATACCGCCGAAGCCGCCGGTCATCTGCTTCTTCGCGACCGCGTGATCCGGATGGGACGCGAGGCCCGGGTAGAACACCGCGCTCACTTTTGGATGCGTCTCCAGGTACTGGGCGACGGCCATCGCGTTCTGGTTGTGGCGCGCGATGCGCACGCCGATCGTCTTGATGCCGCGGCCCACGGCAAACGCCGCGGCCGGATCGATCATTCCGCCGATCAGCTTGCGCGCCGGCTGGAGCGACTTGATCATCGCCGTGCTGCCGACGAGCGCCCCGGCCGTGACGTCGCTGTGGCCGTTGATGTACTTCGTCGCCGAATGCATGATCAGGTCGATGCCGAGCGTGAGCGGCGACTGATTCAGCGGGCTCGCAAAGGTATTGTCGATGGCCGACGTGACGCCGCGGGCCTTGCAGGCCGCGGCGACGCCGGCGATGTCGATGCAGCGCAGCGTCGGATTGATCGGCGACTCGAACCAGACGAGCCGGGTCTTCTCGCTGATCAGCCGCGTGGGCGTCTGAAACTCCTCGATCGGCGCGAATCGGGCGTGCACGCCGAACTTCTCGAGATAGCCGCGGATCACCTGCAGCGTGCCGCCGTAGATCGCGGCGCTGCACACCAGCTCGTCCCCGGCCTTGAGCAGGCCGAAGAGCGCGGTGCTCACCGCCGCCATGCCGGACGACAGCAGCATCGCGGCGTCCGCGCCTTCGAGCGCGGCGATCTTCTGCTCCACCGCGCGGACCGTCGGATTGCCGTAGCGGGAATACAGGTACTTCGTCGACGTGCCGGCCTGGAAGGACTCGAGTTCGGCGGTGGACTCGAAGAGAAACGTGCTGGTCTCGTAGATCGGCGTCGTCAGCGGCGCGGCGGATGGATCCGCGCCTTCGCCGCGATGAATCGCTTCCGTTTCCTTGTGCTTCATATGGCCTCTACCCGCTCGCCGCTCGCGAGGACCGGCTCCACGAACAGCCGGTTCGCGTCGTCGAAGCCCTGCCGCACGAGGTCGGCGAGCGACCGCGTGCGGTCCGACATCTCGTCGTACGTGCCCTGGAACTGAAACGGGCCGACCGGGTTATGGGCCGGCCGAATCACGAAGACCGCGGAGAATCGCGTCGCGGCATGGGCGATCGCGTCGTCGATCACGGCGGTCTCCACCGATCGCTGCCACTCGCCGACGCGCCCGCGCAGATCGACCGGCCTCGGCCCGAGCGCGTGCGGCGCCCCGGCCGGCGGCGCGGCGCTGACGAGAATGACCTGCTCCGCGCCGAGCGAGAGGACTTCATCGACGAGCCGGTGCACGATCTCGGCGCGATCCGTGAGTCGATGCGTTTCGCCCGGCCAGTAGTGATCCGCCGGAAATGTAATCGAATGTCCCGCGGTCGCGCCCGGCAGTTCCAGGCCCGCGCCGACGATGTCGGCGAGATAGTCGCGCATGGATGTCGAAAGGTCGATCGCCTCGGCCTCGCGCGCTCCGCCGACGGGCCGCCGCTCGGCGAACGCGGTCGCCGGACCCGCGGGCACGACGGCGAGCGCGATGTCGCGACGCGCGTCGAGATCGTGCACGCCGAGGACGACCTCGCGGAAGCCGGGCTGCCCGAAGTTGTCGGTCACGAGATCGACGTAGCGGCGCCCGATCTCGGCCGCCGTGGGCGCTGATCCGGTCTCGGCGCCTCGCACCATCGTCCAAACCGCGTCGACCAGCGTCTTCGACGGTTCGGTGGCGTCGATGGGCGCGCCGAAGAGCTGCCACCAGAAGGCGCCGCTCGAACGGCGGCGGCTCGGTTTGATCCGGCGGGAGCGGAACCAGGCCCCGACGAGCACGGCCGCGGTCACGAGGAGGCTCAGGACCATCACCCGCGGCACCACGGTCGGCAGAATCGGCGGGTGAAACAGGATGTCGAGCGTTACGCGGTAGGCCGTGACGAGCCAGGCCGCCGCGGTCGTCAGACTCAACAGGCTCGCGATGAGGCTCGCAGCGTAGATAAGCGCCGCCACCACCAGCACCGCCAGCGGCAAGAGCAACGCCGCCAGGGCCACTGAGATCCCCCACCCCGCCGCACGCAACCCCGCGCGCCAGCGATACGACTTCAGCAACGCCGGCGACGCCCACGGACCAGTCGCATCGCCGAGTTTCTGGCCGCCATCGACCGACGCGATGCAGGCGTTCGCGATGCCGGGACCATGCGCGGCGATGAGATCGATCTTCGTGCCCGCGTCGGCGAGGGCGCGAATCACGCCGGCCTGGTAGGCGCCGGCCGTGCCCGCGCCGGTGAGCACGAGCGCCGTGCGCAACCGGGGCGAGTAGGAGGCGTCGGCCACTGGCGTCGTTTACTCTTCGGCGTGGATCGTGATGAGCGAGACGATCTCGAACACCCGCTGCCCCGATGGCGTGGAGACGACGACCTCGTCGCCTTCTTCTTTTCCGGAGAACGCGCGGCCGAGCGGCGACGCGAGCGAGATCAGCCCCTTGTCCGGATTCGCGTCCTCGGGCATCACGAGTTCGTACACCGACGTCTTGCCGTTCTCCGATACCGTGATCTTCGACCCGAACCCCGCCTTGTCGTGGGGGATGCGCTCGAGGTTCATCAATTGGATCTCGGACACGCGCTGGCGGAGCATGCTCACGCGGGCCTGGACGAATGTCTGCCGTTCCTTGGCCGCGTGGTACTCCGCGTTCTCGCGCAGATCGCCCAGCTCCCGCGCGCGCTGAATCTCCTTCGGCAAATCGTGGTTCAGCTCGCGTTCGAACGCGGCAATCTCGTCCTCAAACCGTTTGATCAAACGCGCTTTCATGACTGTGTCTAGAGGGTAACATGAAGCCATGCTTCGCCTGACGCGCCGGCAGGACGCCATCGTCGATCGCTTTCGACGCGCGGCGCGGCGCGCGCCGTCCGAGCCGTGCGTGCTGCTCGACGGCGAGCATCTGATTCGCGATGCCGTCGACGCCGGCGTCCCCGTCGACGTCGTCATCGCCACGCAGGAACGCTGGACCGAGCTGCGCGATCTCTGGGACGCGCTCGAGCATCAACCGAATACGCCGCAACTCTACGACGCGCCCGCCACGGTGCTGGAGGCCGCGAGCCCGGTGAAGACTCCCAGCGGCATCGTCGCGCTGGCGCGTTGGCAGGCCGCGTCGATCGACGAGGCCCTCGACGGTCCAGCCCCGCTCGTCCTGGCCGCCGTGGACGTGCAGGATCCCGGAAACTTCGGCGCCATCATCCGAAGCGCCGACGCGCTTGGCGCCACGGGCGTCGTGGCGGCCGGCGCCAGCGCCGATCCCGCCGGATGGAAGGCGCTGCGGGGTGCGATGGGCAGCGCGTTCCGCATTCCCGTCGCGAAGGCGCCGGTGGACGCCGCGCTCGCCGCCGCAAAGTCCGCCGGGCTTCGGATCTACGCCGCCTCCATGGACGGCGCGCCGCTCAACGAGTGCAATCTCACGGGACCGACGCTGCTGCTCCTCGGCAGCGAAGGCCTCGGATTACCGCCCGCCGCGCTCGGCGCCGCCGACGACCGGATCGCCATCCCGATGCGCGCCGGCGTCAACTCGCTCAACGTCGCCGTGACGGCGGCGCTGCTCCTGTACGAAGCCCGACGCCAACGCGCATGAGCTCGCTATTTGACGACCCGGCCGCGGCCAACCTCGACGGAGCCCCTCAGCCCGCCGCGCCGCTCGCCGATCGCATGCGGCCGAAGAGCCTCGATGAGTACGTCGGCCAGCAGCACGTCATCGGTCCCGGCAAGCCGCTCCGGCGCGCGCTCGAGTCCGGCGCGCTCCACTCGCTGATCCTCTGGGGCCCGCCCGGGGTCGGCAAGACGACGCTCGCGCGCCTCATCGCGACATTTGTGGGCGGCGACTTCGTCGCGTTCAGCGCGGTGATGTCCGGCATCAAGGAAATCCGCGAAGTGGTCGCGGCCGCGCAGGCCCGCCGGCATTCCGGGCGGCAGACCGTGCTCTTCGTCGATGAAATCCACCGCTTCAACAAGTCCCAGCAGGACGCGTTCCTGCCGCACGTCGAGGCCGGCACGATCATCCTGATCGGCGCGACGACGGAGAATCCGTCGTTCGAGGTGAACTCGGCGCTGCTCTCGCGGTCGAAGGTCTACGTGCTTGAAGCGTTGGCCGTTGACGACCTCGTGTCGCTCCTCCAGCGCGCGCTCGGCGACGCCGAGCGCGGACTGGGCAAACTCGGCGTCAGCGCCGACGAGCAGGCGCTGAAGGCGATCGCCGTGTACTCGAACGGCGACGCCCGCGTCGCGTTGAACATGCTGCAGCAGGCCGTCACCGCCCTGCCGCAGAGCCCGTCGCCGAGGCTCACAACGGATCATCTCTCGGCCGTCATCGAGCGGCGGGCGTTGCTCTACGACAAGTCCGGCGAAGAGCACTACAACATCATCTCGGCGCTCCATAAGTCGATCCGCAACAGCGACGCCGACGCCGCGATGTACTGGCTCGCGCGCATGCTCGAGGCCGGCGAGGATCCGCTCTACGTGGCTCGCCGGCTCGTCCGGTTCGCGTCCGAGGACATCGGCAACGCCGACCCGCGCGCGTTGCAGCTCGCGGTCGCGGCCAAAGACGCCGTGCATTTTCTCGGGATGCCCGAGGGTAATACCGCGCTGGCGCAGCTGGTGACCTACATGGCTGCCGCGCCGAAGAGCAACGCCGTCTACGTCGGCTACGGCAAGGCCGCCGAAGACGCGACGAAAGATCTCGCGGCGCCGGTCCCCCTCCATCTCAGAAACGCGCCGACGAAGCTGATGAAGGAATTGAACTACGGGCGCGACTACAAGTACGCCCATGACGAAGCCGAGGGTGTGTCGCGAATGTCGTCGTTACCGGAACACCTCGAGGGCCGTCGCTACTACGAACCCACGGACCGCGGGCTCGAAGCCAACATCAAGCAGGCGCTGGAACGCGCCAGGGCGCTCAGAAAGACGTCGAGCTAGGATTCACGCGAGGACGCGTGTCGCAGCTTCTTCTGACACCTCGATGAGCGCCGCCGCGCCGATCCGGCCAAGATAATTCCCCGCCACCCCGAGCCACGCGGGCACGCTGCCCACCAGCGCGCCGGCCGCAAGCACGGCGTCGTCGTACACCGGAATGCCCTGCGGCCACCGCGTGACATGGCATGCCACGGGCCGGGCGGCGCTGCCCATGAGCCGCTCACGATCCGGCAGCACGCACGAGGCCAGAATCGCCTCATCGCTGTCGTTGGCCGCCGGTGATGCGCCGAGAATCCACGTCTCGGACCGCATCGAGCTGCGGCCGGGAAAAATATCGTCATTGAACAACACGCCGAGCGCGTTGATGCCGGCGCCGCGCGGAAACAACACGCCAAACCCGCGAAGGTCCGTGGCGGCCCGCTCGAAGAACGCCGTGACCGTGAGCGCCGGACCGACGTCGATACGACCGACGGCCGCCGCCAATTCCGGCGCGTGCGGCGCCAGCAGGCCAGCCGCGGCCGGCGCCGCCGTGCAGATAATCGCGCGTTCGGAGGGCGTCACGCGATCGAGCGTCACGCCGTACTCGATTCGCACGCCCTTCTCGCTCAGCCGATCCGACAGCCGTTCGATGATCTCGCCCATGCCGGTCGCCGGCGCGCCAATCCCGCCCTTGCGACCGCGCCTCGACCCGAGCACCGCTCTGGCCGACAACCGATCGGCCGGAGCGGCGTACACGCCCTGCAATACCGGGGCGAGCAGCCGATCGGTCACCGCGCGGCCGACCACGCGATGCCCCCACGCCGCGACGCTTTCGCCGTCGCGCGCGCGCGTTGATCGCGACACCATCGCGCCGACGAACGACATGACCCCGCCGATCGATTCACCCACCGTCAGGGGAAATCGCCGCGGCCGGCCGTCGCGATAGACGTACCGGCGTGCGCTTTCGCGCCGCGGCTCGCACAAGGCCACCCCAATCTCGCCGCAGAACTGACGCGCGCGCTCGGTCAGGACCAGACTGTTCGCGCCAGTCTCCACCAGGCCCAGGGGTGTCCGGCGCGTTCGGATCAGCCCGCCGGGTTCCGCATCGGCGCACACGACGTGAACGGCGGCGCCTCGCCTGACAAGGTGCCACGCCGCGGAGAGTCCCGAGAGACCCGCGCCGACGACGAGGACTGTCTTCACAGCGCTCTCGAGTACATCGGCCCCGTCGCTGCGGTCGTCCGATAGGGCTCATCGAAGAGCGCGGCGATGTTTCGGAGGAACGCGCGGCCGCCCACCGGCACGCGCAACTCGGTGCCGTCAATCGCGACCAGCCCGTCCGCGATCATCTCCGAAAGATACGAGCGCGCATCTTCCACCTGGTCCGGCCGCAGCGACGCGCGATAGGCCGTCATCACCGACAGGATCTGCTCGCGCCTCTGGCGGTCCTCGGCCGACAACAGGTGACCGCGCAGCGTCGGAATTTCGTGCTGCCGGACACGCCGCTCATAGAGCGCGATCACTTTCTCGTTCTGGTGATAGCAGTCCGGCGTTTCCGAGATCGAACTCACGCCCAAGCCGAGCATCGCCGTTGTGCGGCGCTCGGCGTAGCCCATGAAGTTCCGGTACATCGCGCCGCTGGCGGCCGACTGCGCCAGTCCGTCCTCCGGGAGGGCAAAATGATCCATGCCGATCTCGATGTAACCGGCGCCGAGCAGCCGGTCGCGCACGACCTCGTAGAGCGCGCGTTTCTCGGCGCCGACCGGAATCTGGTCGTCCTTGAACTTGCGCTGTTGCGGCTTGATCCACGGCACGCGCGCGAAACTGTAGACCGCCAGGCGATCGGGGCGCAGGGACAACACCTGATCGGCGAGCCGCGCCTGCGACTCGGGCGTCTGCCCTGGCAGTCCGTAAATCAGGTCGAAGTTCACCGATTCGAATCCCAGCCGGCGGGCGACCGTTGTGAGGCGTTCGACCATGTCGTACGGCTGATGGCGATTGACGAAGTCCTGCACGGTCCCGTCGAAGTCCTGCACGCCAAGCGATAGCCGCAGGAATCCGCGGTCGCGCAGCATCTCGAGGTGCGCCGGAGTGGTGACGCGCGGATCGGCCTCGATCGAGCCCTCGAACACCGGCGTGCGGACCGGGAAACGCGCCATCAGGCCGTCGAGCAGCCGCGCCAGCTCCGCGGGCGTCGAAAAGGTCGGCGTGCCTCCGCCCAGGTGCACGTGACGAAGTGGCGCCTGCCCCACCGATGGCACGGCGGCGAGATACGCGTCGAGTTCGGCAACCACGAGGTTCGCGTATGGCTCGGCCCGGTGATGGTCGCGCGTGATGACGGTGTTGCAGCCACAGTACGTGCAGAGCGACTCGCAGAAAGGTAAATGGATGTACAGGGCGAGCGACGCGTCCGCCAGCGCGACGGCGTCGGCGAGCGATCGCAGCCACTCGTCACGCGTGGGCGACCGGCTCCACTGTGGCACCGTCGGATAACTGGTGTACCGCGGAACCGGCACGTCGTACTTGGCAAAGAGGTCCGCCCCGTTCATTGGAAACGCTCCCGCACGGTCTCGACGAACGTCTTGACGTTGCGCTCCGGAGTGCCGGGCAGGATGCCGTGGCCCAGGCCGCAAATCCACCCGCGGCGTTCGGCCGGCGAGAGCGCGGCGATCGGCGTCAGGAACTCGTCGAGCGATCGCGTGAACGCGGCGCCCTCATTGAACAGGAACGCCGGATCCAGGTTGCCCTGCACCAGCCCGGTTCGGCGCGGCGCCTTCAGCACGCTCGCGAGATCCCAGCGCGAGTCGTAGCCCACGACGGCCCATTTCGACAGCCACGTTTCGTCGGCGAACTGAGCGGGATGCGAGGCTTTGGCGTAATACCCGAGCCGCCCCGGAAATGCGTCGGCGAGCGCCGCAAGATGCGGCGCCGCCAGACGCCGAAACATCGCGGGCGGCAACTCGCCGCCGGCTGTGTCGAGGATCATCAC
>SCUN01000199.1 GCA_004297655.1 Acidobacteriota bacterium
GTGACCGGTACCGATCTCTCGAGGCCGATGCTCGACGCCGCGCGGGAGCGCGCCGCTCGCGAGGACCCAACACTGCCGGTCGAGTTCCTGCACGCGCCCATGGCACCGCTCCCCTTCGACGATCGTTCCTTCGATCTCGTCGTGGCCCACGGCGTCTGGAATCTGGCGCGATCCGGCGCCGAGTTTCGGTCCGCCGTTCGCGAAGCCGCGCGCGTGGCCAAACCCGGCGCGGGCTTGTTCGTCTTCACGTTCTCTCGGCACACGTTGGCCGACGACGCGACGCCCGACCCTGGCGAGACGTTCGTGTTCTCGTCGTGGAACGGGGAACCGCAGGTCTTTCTCACCGAGGACGAGTTGGTCTCCGAACTGGCCCGCGTCGGATTCGCACGGAACGGCGCCATCCCGATCGTCGAGTACAACCGGCCGGCGCCCAACGCTCTTCGCACCGGCGGGCCACCGGTGATCTACGAAGCGACATTCATCAGGAGTGAAAATGATTGAGATCGACTATCAAAGCGGCGGCATCGTCAGCAAGCAGCTCCTCAAGACGCCCACAGGCAACATCACGTTGTTTGCGTTTGACGCGGGCCAGGGTCTGACCGAGCACACGTCGCCGTTCGACGCGCTGATCACCGTACTCGAGGGCGAGGCGGACGTCTCAATCGGCGGGACGGCGCACACGGTCAAGGCCGGCGAACTGCTTCAGCTCCCGGCGAACATCCCGCACGGCGTTCAGGCGGCCCGGCGGTTCAAGATGACGCTGACGATGCTGAAGTCCTGAGCGCCTACCGGCCCGCGGCCGTGTACCCGGGCCGGGCGGTGACGCTGACGCCGCGGCGCTTCGAGCGCACCGTGAGCGTGTGATAGCCCGTATCGCTGACGCCCTCAGGCGAGAACGACAGCAAGTAGCGGCTGCGGAACTCGGTGAGGATCTTGAGGAACTCCGCCTGCAGGTTCTTCGCTGAGGCCAGCGCAATGGCGCGGCCGCCGGTCGCCGTCGCCAGATCTCTGAGGAATTGCCACTGCCGGGCCGGACCGGCCGCCACCGTGTAGATCACCGCGCTCGCCCGCTTCGTAGCGTTGATGAGATCGGCTTCCCGCATCCAGCTCACCGTGTCGAGCCCATCGGTGAAGACGACGACGAGCGGACGACCGTCGGTGGATTGCGCGGACATCATCGAGACGAAGACGCCGTCGATCACAGCGGTCTGGCCGCCGGCGGTCACGCTCGCCAGCGCGCGGCGCACCGCCGCGTGGTCGGTCGTCAGCGCCATCAGCGGCGCGACCGTCTCGCTGAACGTTGTCAGCGACGCGCGCTCGGTCGGCTGAAGCGCATTGACGAACGCCTCGCCGGCCCCGACCAGATCCGAGAGCGCCTGCCCCTCCGTGCTGCTGCTCACATCCAGGGAGATCACGGCGTTGACGGGCAAATCGCTGAGATTGGCCACATCGAAGCGCTGGGGCACGCCGTTGTCGAGCAGTTCGAAGTCACTCGACGTCAGCCCAGCGACGGGCCGCCCGTTCTCCGTGGCCAGGACGTCCACGCGCACGGCGACGGCACGCGACGAGAAGGTCGCGCGCTGCCACGCGTGCAGCGGCACGACGAGCAGCACGGCGACAAGGACGGCCCTCATCGACGCACCAACTCGCGAAGCCGCTCGAGCGCCGCCTCCGGTTCCAGCCAGGGCGACTCGAAGTACCACCACCACGGATCGTCGCGATCGCCGCGGGTGCTGTGTTCCCGCAGGCTGGCCGCCAATCCGACCGCCCGCTCGAGGTCGCCGGCATCGAGCGCCAGCAGGCTCAGCGATACGACCGGCGCCTGCGCCGTTGGGTAGAGACTGAGCGCCTGGTTCAGGTGCTTTTCGCCCTCGTCGCGCTGGCCCAACGCGGCGCTGGCGCGGCCGGCCACGAGGTGAGCCATATAGGCGAGTTCACGCGGCAGACGCTGTGAGAAGGCCGGGGCCAGCAGCGCGAGCGCCTCAGCGGCCCGCCCCTGTTTCTCGACCACCCTGGCCAGCCGGACTCGCGCCTCGACGAGGCCGGAATCCACGCTGAGCACCGCCGCAAACAGCTTCGACGCTCGTGTCTCGGCGCTCTCCAGCGACGGGACATTCGTCCGGAAGTTGGGCTGCTGCGCCGAGATCAGCACGGCCTGGACGCGCGCCGACGCCATCGCATCAGCGAGGCACGCCTGGTCGAAGACCGTCCGCGGATCGGTCGGAAACAACTGAAATCCCCTCGCGGTGTGCGGCCCCATTTCCGCGAGATCGAGGTTCCTGAGTTGATAGAGCGAGACGGCGTGATACCAGTCCGCGGCAAAGGCGTCAGAAACGAGCGGGTCGCGCGCATCGACGAGATCGCGCGCCAGCCGCCAGTGCCAATTGAGCAAAGTCTTCGCCCCAAGCTCGCCATCGCCGGCGCGAATCGCCTGGCTCAGGCCGGGGTCGCGAGCGTCGCTCATGGCCGCCGCCGTCAGCTCGGGCGCCAGCACGGCGACGTCGGTCTCGAACATCACCGCGCGATGCAGCCACGCGGCGAAGGTGCCTCGCTCGAGAATGCCCTTCGCCAGCGATCGAACGGCCTCCAGTTCCCTGGGCGATAGCCGGGAGCCGGGCGGCCCGGCAAGCTCGGGCAACCGGCGCAGGTAGATCGCGAACGGCGCCGCGATGCTGATCAGCCGGCCTCGTTCGATCGGCGTCAAACCAGCGACGCGTGTCACCGACGCGTCGCGTTCACCGAACGTGTGAGCGTCGATCGCGGCGGTCCAGCGCTCGAGCGCGGCCACCGGAGAGTCCCACTTGAGCTCGGCCGATTGCGGGCTGGCGGGCGCGGCCAGGCCGGCGACACAAATCGCCGCTGGGACGATGACGCGCAGCGCCCGATAAACCGGATAGGATAGGAGCATCCCCGTGACCCGACGTATTCTGCCAGTTCTCGCGCTCGTCTGTGCGGTCGGTTCGTTGACGGCCGTGGCGGCGCTCGCACAAAGCGCCAAGCGCGAATTCACCGTGGACGCGAAGAAGTTCGCCTTCTCCCCCGCGAAGATCGAGGTCAGCGAGGGCGACATGGTGCAGATCACGCTCGTGCCCGCCGACATCCCGCACAGCTTCACGATCGACGCGTACAAGATCGCCAAGCGCGCCGAGCCGAACAAGCCGGTGACGTTCGAGTTTCTCTGCGACAAACCCGGCACCTTCCGCTTCTACTGCAACCTCACGATCGACGATGGCTGCCGGCGGATGGCGGGCGAACTCGTGGTTCGCAGAAAGTAGCCGCAGGGCTTTAGCCCTGCGGGCGAGCGGAGGGCTCAAGCCCTCCGCCTACAGGCCCTTCCCGTCTTTCCCTACAATCCTCCCTTCCTCTCCCATTCGGCCCTGAGCGCGAAGCTCCCGGCCGTCACGACGGCTTCCTTCAGCAAGAGCCCGCTCTTTACCTCGACCTCGTCTCCCGACGAGATGCCGAGCTGCACTTCGCGCGCTTCGTACCGGCCGCTCGCGGCGGGATCGGCCACGAAGACGAGCGATCGGCCGCCGATCTGCTGAATGGCCGAGCGCGGCACGAGCAAACCGGCCGGGACCGCCGCACCCGAGAGTTCGACGTCGACCAGCATCCCGAACCGGAGCTTCCTCGCCGCGTTCGCCACCTCGATCCGGGCTTTGAGCGTCCGGGTGTCCGCGGAAATCTGGGGATCGAGATAGGTCACCCGCCCGGTGAACGTCTCGCCGGGATACGCGCGGCTCGTCACGCGCGCGTCCGCACCAACACGCACCGCGGCGAGATCGCGCTCATAGATGTCCGCTTCAATCCAGACGGTCGAGAGGTTTGAAATCGTCAGCAGCTCAGCGCCGGCCTGGATGTTCTGGCCGGTATTGACTTCGCGCCGCGTGACGATGCCGGACGTGGGCGCTCTGACCGGCCCGAACAGCCGCAACCGAGCGGAGGCGTCATCGACCGCGTGAAACTGACGCGCCTCTTCGGCCTTCGCCTCGTCAACTTCCTGGGCGCTCACGCCGCCGATCGCGGCCAGCTTCTCGGACCGCTCGCGCCGTTTCTGCGCGAGATCGAGCGACGCCTGCGCGCTGAGCAGCATGTGCTCCGCCTCGGCGTAGTCGCGCGAGAACAGCTCGACCAGGATCTGACCATCGCGCACCGCATCGCCGAGACGGGCGCGCACGGCGGTGACCGTGCCGCCGGCGACGGCGGACACGATGGTCTGTTGGTAGGCATTCGGGGTCACCGTACCCGGACTGCGGAGCGTCTGCCGGATCTCGCCGGCTCGCACGGCCGTCGTCTCGATGCCCGCGCGGGCGGCCATCTCGGGCGTGAGGGTGATGATGGCGGACCGCTCGGCGGCGGCCGGCGCCTCCATCGCGGGCGACGCCGGCGCCGGTGCGGGCGTGTGCCAGACGAATCGGTCGACCACCCAGAACCCGCCTGCGCCGATGGAGACCAGGACTGCGGCCGCAGCCACGGTGAACGCTTTCGGTGACGTCGTCATCGCGATCCTCCCAGCGACTGCGTCAGCACGACGCGCGCCTCATAGCCTTCAGTGAGCGCGGCCACATAGGCCGCCTGCAAATCCAGGTACCGTCGTTCTTCCGCGAGCACTTCAAACCGGGTGACGCGGCCGATCTCGTACGACTGCCGCGCCACCGAGAGATTGCGCGCGGCCAAATCGAGGACGCCGTCCGCCCAGATGTCGAGGGCGTGGCCGGCTTCGAGGTCGCGCGCGCGCGCCGCGACGATTTCCGCTCGCGCGGCGAGCAGCCGTTCGTCGCGATCCGAGGCCGCCGCGCGACGCTCGGCGGCCGCCGCGGCAATCGCGCCCTGATTGCGATTGCGCCACGGCAGCATCACGGTGGCGCCGAACATCACCTCGTTCATGCGATTGAGAATCGGCTCATGCGCGCCCGTCGCGCTGAACCCGAGCTGCGGGAATCCCGCGGTCGTGCGCATGTAAGTCGCGTCCAGACTGAGGTCGAGCCGGCCGTCCCGGCGCGCGAGCCGCTCGCGCGCGGCGGCGGCCGCGATGGCGGCGTCGGCTTCGCGGACGTCCGGGCGCGCTTCGGGGGCGTCGATCTCGGCGCCGGCCGGCGGCGTGCGGCGGATGTCGCGCACGAGGCTCTCGAGCGTGCCCGCGAGCGCGAGCGGCGTTCCGGGATCGAGTCCGGCCGCCGCCTTGAGTTCGGCCCAGCGCGCCGCCGCGGCTGCGCGTGCTCTCGTCAGCTCGGCGTCCGCGAGTCGCAGGTCCACCTCGGCAGCGTCACGATCGACCGGTGCCGACAGCCCCGCCGCAACTCTGGCCGAGAGCACGTCGCGCCAGTCGCGCCTCGACTTCACCAGATCGGCGTTGATCGCGATCATGCGGTCCGCCGTCAGCGCGCGGATCGCCGCGAGCCGAACCGACGCCGCGACGGCCCTTCGCGCCTCGTCAACCGATGCAGCGGCGCGGTCGACTTCTTTGTCGCCCACGGCCACCCGCGCATCACGGCGCCCCAACTCCAGCGGCACCCGAACGCCGAGCGTCGTCTGCGCGTTCATGCCGCCCCACTCATCTCGGCGCGACGTCATCAACTCCGGGTTGGCGCGCAGGCCGGCCTGGAGCGCTTCGCCCGTTGACGCGTCCATCCGCGCCTGCGCCGCGAGAATCACCGGCGAGCGTTGCAGGGCGTCTCCTACGAGCTGATCGATCGTGACCGGATTCGCCGCCTGCGCGCGCACCCGCGCACCCGGCACCAGCAGCACCAGCAGCACCAGCACACCCGCGCACCAGCGCACCCGCGCACCTTTGCACCTGTTCATTGGACATCTCCATCGAACTTCACCGTGTGCGCGCCGCTTCCATCGCGCCACGACAACGTCATTTGCCACGTTCCTGCCATGTCAAAACTCATTCGCACCGTGAAACGGCCCGGGCGACCGCCGGGCGTCAGCTCGCCGGGCGACGCCATCGCCATTCCAGGCATCTGCATCGAGCCGCTGAGGCGCACGTCGCTCACATCGACGAGTTCGCCGTTCGCGGATCGGAATTCCAGCGAATACGGCGCCGCGGCCATGCGGAATGCGCCGCTCTCGCTTCGGAGCGTCACGGTCACGTCGCCCTCTGGAACCGTGCGCACGACCTGCCACGTGTCGACCACATCCGGACGCGCGACGCCCGGCCAGCTCGTCACCAGCCATGCCCCGGCCGCGACGGCGAGCACGGCCACCAACACCAGAAGGGGCGTGCGAGACGGGGGCGACGCCGGCTCCAGCTTCGGCAGTCCCCTCGCCCGCAGCCAGAAGAAGATCAGCGGCGTCACGACGAGCACATGCGCGAGCGACGTGACCATCCCGCCGAGCACCGGCGTCGCCAGCGGTCGCATCACTTCGGCGCCGACGCGCTGACTCCACATGATCGGCAACAACCCGGCGATCACGGTGGACACCGTCATGACCTTCGGCCGCAGCCGCAATAGCGCGCCTTCCACGACCGCCTCGCGGAGCGCGCGCCGATCGAAGGCGCTCCCCAACGCGGCCTGCTTTCGCGCGACGGCGTCTTCGAGGTAGATCACCATCACCACGGCGGTCTGCACCGCGGTGCCGAACAGGGCGATGAAACCCACCCAGACGGCGACTGAGAAGTTGTAGCCCAGCAGCCAGACCAGATAGAGCCCGCCGGACAGCGCAAACGGCACGGCGAGCAGCACGTGCGACGCCTCGACCACTGAGTGATAGGTCCAGACGAGCAGGAGGAAGATGACCAGCAGCACGAGCGGGACCACGAACATCAACCGGCGCTCGGCCCGCGCCTGGTTCTCGAATCGCCCGCTCCACCCGACCACGTAGCCGGGCGGCAACGCGACGCCTCGGCGCACGGCCTCGCGCGCTTCGGCGACAAAACCGCCGGGATCGCGGCCTTCGACGTTCAGGAGCACCGTCGCGACGAGCAGGCCGTTCTCCGACGAGATCATCGCGGGGCCGCGCGTCGGCACGACCTCCGCGACGTCCGATAGCGGCACGCGCTGTCCCGCCGGCGTTGTCACCAGCGCCGCGGCGATGGCCTCGTCGGTGCCGCGCGCGGCCGCGTCGAACCGGACGCGCACCGGAAAGCGCCGGCGGCCGTCGATGACCGTGCCCACGTTCGTCTCGCCGATCGCGTACGAAACGACGTCCTCGACATCGCCAACCGAGAGCCCGTAGCGCGCCGCCTCGGCGCGCTTCACGCGCA
>SCUN01000200.1 GCA_004297655.1 Acidobacteriota bacterium
TCGCCTTCCACTCCCTCGAGGATCGCATCGTCAAGCAGACGTTCCGCGCCCTCGCGCGTCCGATGGATGGCTCGGCCGCGACGGCCGGGATCCTCACGAAGAAGCCGCTCGAGCCGACCGACGCCGAGCGCGAATCGAACCCACGGTCACGGAGCGCGAAGCTGCGCGCGTTGGAGAGGGTCGCATGAGCCAGATGGACATCGAATACGCGATCAAGAAGGACGTGCGGAACAACCCGATCGTGCGCGAGGCGGACCGCCGCCAGGGCCACGAGTTCCTGCGGACGGCCGGCATGTGGGCGCTCATCCTCCTGATGGGCCTGTTCGCGGCGTGGCAGCACTTCGAGGTGATCCGACACGGCTACGAAATCGAGAAGGTGCTGAAGGAGAAGGCGGAAGAAGAGGCCATCAACCGGCGGCTCCGCCTGCAGATCGAGACGCTGCGCTCGCCCGAGCGGATCGAGCGGATCGCCACGCGCGACCTGCGGATGATCGTGCCGCCGACCTCGAGCACGCTGGTCATCGAGCGCGTCGCGCCGGCGTCGGCCGACAAGGCGATTGTCGCGAGCGCCGCGCTGTCGTCCGGGCCGCGTCGATGAAACTGAAGCACGTGCTCGACGTGTTGTCGGCCGCCGAGCGTCCCGCGGCGGCGTTCGAAGACCAGTGGCGCGCCGCGGTGAAGCGCCGCGTGATCGTCGTTGTGTGCGTGCTGGCGGCGTGGGCCGCGGCGGTGGAAGGTCGGTTCGTGTACTTGCAGGTCGTCGATCACGAGCGGCTGCTGACGGAAGCCGATAACCGCCAGCAGCGGACGATCAACGACAAGGCGAAACGCGGCGAGATCGTCGATCGCAACGGGCAGATCCTCGCGTATTCGGTGGAAGCCGACACGATCGTGTCGGTGCCGACGTCGATCAAGAAGCCGGTCGAGACGGCCGACGCGCTCTGCCGCGCGCTGAACGACTGCACGCCTGAATTCCGGGCGCAGCTGGTCAAGACCTTCACGTCGAAGAAGGCGTTCGGCTACGTGCGACGGCAGGTGACGCCCGAGGAGGCCGCGCGCGTCGCGGCGCTCAAGCTCGACGGCATCGGCATCCGGCCGGAGACGAAGCGGTTCTATCCGAAGCGCGAACTGGCGGCGCATCTGGTCGGGTTCGTCAACACCGACAGCATCGGCCTCGGCGGCGTCGAGCGCGCGTACAACAAATACATTCGCGGCGTCGACGGCCTGTCGCAGGTGCAGGTGGACGCGCATCAGCGCACCGTGCAGAGCCGCGTCGAGCGCGCGTCGATTCCGGGCGCGACCGTCGAGCTGACGATCGATCAGTACGTGCAGTACATCGCCGAGCGCGAACTCGCCGCCGGCATCGAGAAGTTCAACGCCAAGGGCGGATCGGTCGTCGTGATGGACCCGAACACCGGCGAGATTCTCGCGGAAGCCAATTTCCCGACGTTCAACCCGAATTTCGCCGGCCAGGCCGATCCGGATGAACGCACCAACCGCGCGATCGAGCACGTCTACGAGCCGGGCTCGACGTTCAAGATCGTGACGGTGTCGGCGGCGATCGAAGAAGGCGTGTTCAAGCCGGGCGAGCTGGTCGACACCAATCCCGGCGTGTTGACGATCCCGGGGCGCAAGCCGATCACGGAAGCCAAAGGCCACAACTACGGCGTCTTGTCGTTCGAGGACGTGCTCGTGCACTCGAGCAACATCGGCGCGATCAAGATCGGCTTCAAGGTCGGCGCCGAGCGCATGGAGCGCTACATCCGCCGCTTCGGGTTCGGCCAGATCAGCGGCAACGAACTGGCTGGCGAGACGCCCGGCCGCGTGAACTCGCTCACGCAGCTCAACGAGAGTTCGCTGGCTTCGATGTCGATGGGCTACGAGGTGAGTGTGACGCCGCTCCAGATGGCGGCGGCGGTCAGCTCGGTCGCCAACGGCGGCACGCTCTACCAGCCGCACGTCGTGCGCGCGGTCATCCAGAACGGCGTGCGCAAGGTCGTCGCGCCGAAGCCGATCCGCCGCACGATCAACGAGACCACCGCCGCCGAGCTCACGACCATCATGGAGCGCGTCGTCGCGGAGAAGATCGGGACGGGCAACCTCGCGCAGATCGACGGCTATCAGGTCGCCGGCAAGACGGGCACCGCGGCGAAGGTCGTGGACGGTCACTACTCGAAGACCGATTACAACGTCTCGTTCGCCGGGTTCGTCCCCTCGCGGCATCCGCGCCTCGCGATCCTCGTGATGATCGACACGCCGCGCAACGGCTCGCCCTACGGCGGGTCGGTGGCGGCGCCGATCTGGAAGAACATCGCCGAAGCGACGCTGCGCCAGCTCGGCGTGCCGCGCACGGTCAACCCGATTCCGCCCGTCCTGATCCGCTCGGCCGCGTCGGCGATCGATCTGCCCGTCGTGAACGCGCCCGTCGTGCCCGTCGTCACGGAAGTCGGCGGCGCCGCGCTCGTGCCGGATGTCCGCGGCCTCAGCGCGCGCGAAGCGCTGCGCGTGCTGAGCCGCGCCGGCCTCGCCACGCGCGTCTCCGGGTCCGGCGTCGTCGCCGCGCAGTTTCCCGAAGCCGGCGCGCCGCTCGAACGCGGCGCGTCCATCGTGCTCCAGCTCAAGCGCCAGGGTGACAGTCGATGACACTCGGCGAACTGGCCGCGAAAGCGACGACGCTGTCCGACGAGGCGCGCGCCGTCATCGCCCGCCTCGGGGTCGGCGGCCGTCGCGTGAGCGGCGTCGTGCACGATTCGCGCTCGGCCTCGTCGGGCGGCGTGTTCGTCGCCGTGCGCGGCCAGAAGGCCGACGGCTCGATCTTCGTCGAACAGGCCGCGTCGCGCGGCGCCGTGGCGGTGGTCGCCGAGGGGCCGGCGCCCGAGGGCGTCACGCTGCCCTGGCTGCAGACCGCGGATGCCCGGAAGGCGCTCGCCGAGCTGTCGTCCATCTTCTATCGGCAGCCCAGTGAAGATCTGACACTGGTGGGGGTCACCGGCACCAACGGCAAGACCACGTGCACCTATCTGCTGGCGGCGATCTTCGAGGCGGCCGATCAACCGTGCGGCCGCATCGGCACGGTTTCGGTCAAGGTGGGCGGCACCGAGAAGGAAGCGTCACACACGACGCCCGAGGCCTCCGAGTTGCAGCGCCTGCTGCGCGAGATGGTCACGGCGGGCGACCGCGCCTGCGCCATGGAAGTGTCGTCGCACGCGCTCGTGCTTCAGCGCGTGGCCTACCTGAAATTCCGCGCGGCGCTCTTCACGAATCTCACGCGCGACCACCTCGATTTCCATCACGACATGCAGCAGTACTTCGAGGCGAAGCGCCGGCTGTTCGAGATGCTGCCCGCCGGCGCGCCGTCGATCATCAACATCGACGATCCGCGCGGCGTCGAGCTCTCGAAGACGCTGCCCAACGTCCTGACCTACGCCATCGACCACGACGCCGACATCCGTCCGATCGACGTGCATTCCACGCTCGAGGGCCTGGCTTTCGGCGTCGAAACGCCGCGCGGCCGCATCGCCGTGCGGTCGCCGCTTGTCGGCCGCCCGAACGTCTACAACATCCTCGGCTCGGTGGGCGTCGCCGAAGCCCTCGGCCTGCCGCTCGCGGCGATCGAAGCGGGTCTCGCGCGGCTCGACCGCGTGCCGGGCCGCTTCCAGATGGTGTCCTCGTCGACCGACGATGTCCGTGTCGTCGTCGACTACGCGCACACCGATGACGCGCTGAAGAACCTGCTCGAGACGGCGCGGCCGCTCGCGACCGGCCGCGTGATCACCGTCTTCGGGTGCGGCGGCGACCGCGACGCCACTAAACGGCCGCTGATGGGCGCCGTCGCGGCGCGTCTGAGCGATCTCGTCGTCATCACCTCGGACAATCCGCGGTCGGAAGATCCGAACCGCATCATCGACGAGATCAAGCGCGGCATCGTGCCGCCGCGCGATCCTGGCGCGCCCTCGCGCGACGCCACGCCGTTTATTGCCATCGCCGACCGGCGCCTTGCGATCGAACATGCGGTGAAGACCGCGAAGGCCGGCGATCTCGTGCTGGTGGCCGGCAAGGGCCACGAGAAGACCCAGATCATCGGCGACCGATCGCTGCCGTTCGATGACGTCGAAGTGGCGCGCGCCGCGTTGCAGCGCCGCTCCACGGCACAGGTGTGACGAGTCTCGTGAGCGCACCCGTCGTGCTTGCCCTGACCGCGGGCTTCGTCGCCGAAGCCGCCAACGGCCGCCTCATGAGCGGCGATCCGTCGCGCGTGTTCGCGACGGTCTCGACCGACAGCCGCGCCTTGCCAGCCGGCGAGGCGAAGCACGATACGCTGTTCATCGCCCTGCACGGCCCGACGTTCAACGGCCACGCGTTCGTTCCGGAGCTGGTGCGCGCTGGCATCGCCGGCGTCCTCATAGGGACCGAACTCGATCTCCAGACGTTGGACGTTGGACGTCGGACGAGGGACGGCGCTGACGGCGCTGACGCCGCCGCTGTCATTGTCGTAAGCGACACGCTCGACGCGCTGCAGCGGTTGGCCCGCGCGGTGCGGCGAGCGTCCGGCGCGAGAGTCATCGCCATTACGGGCAGCGCCGGGAAAACCACTACGAAAGAAATGACCGCCGAGCTGCTCGGCGCGCGGTTCAACGTGTTCCGAAACGCGGGCAACCTGAACAACCACATCGGGTTGCCGCTGTCGCTGCTCGAGCTCCGCCGCGGCGCAGAGATTGCAGTCGTCGAGCTTGGGATGAATCACGCGGGTGAAATCCACGAGCTGGTCGCCATTGCCGAGCCGGACGTTCGTCTGTGGACGAACGTCGGCGACGCGCACATCGGGCATTTCGGCTCGCGCGAGGCGATCGCCGACGCCAAGGCCGAGATTCTCGGGCAGGCGAGCGCGGCCACGGTGCTGGTGGCCAACGCGGACGATCCGCTCATCGCATCGCGCATCGGCAGGTTCCCGGGCCGGACGATCACGTTCGGCACATCGGCTGGCGCCTCGGTTCGCGCGACTGAGATCGTCGATCGAGGCTTCGACGGCACCAGCGCAACGGTGACGTTGGACGTTGCACGACCGGACGTTGGACGACCAGACGTTGAACGGTCAGTGTCGATCACCGTGCCATTACCCGGTCTCGCCAATCTGATGAACGCGCTCGCGGCAATCGCCGTGGCCGCCGACCATGGCATCGGCGCCGCGGAGATCACGGCGCGACTGGCGGGCGTGCGTCCGGTGGCCCGGCGCGGCGAAGTCGTGGCGCTGGCCAACGGCGCGCGGCTGATCGACGACTCGTACAACGCCAGCCCGGCGGCGATGAAGCTCGCGCTGGCGGCGCTCAAGGCGACGCCGGCGAAGCGGCGCGTGGCGGTGCTCGGCGAGATGCGCGAGCTGGGCGCGCTCTCGCGTCAACTGCACGCCGAGTGCGGCGTCGCCGCCGCTCAGGCCGGCGTGGATCTCCTGATTGCGATCGGCGGTCCGGATGCCGACGGACTCGCCGCTGGATCGGCGAACGCCGTGCGATTTGCCGACAGCGCCGCGGCCGCCGACGCGATCGACGGCCTGATCCGCGAGGGTGACCTCATCCTCGTCAAAGGCTCGCGCGGCACGCGCACGGATATCGTGGCCGACCGGCTGAAGGGGCGGGCCTGATGCTCTTCCATCTCCTCGAGCCGCTCGCGGGCCAGATCAAAGTCCTGAACGTCGTGCACTACATCACGTTCCGGACGGTCGTCGCGAGCATGACGGCGTTCGCGATCAGCCTCTTTCTCGGCCCGTGGCTCATCCGCACGCTGCGCCTGAAGCAGATCGGCCAGGTCGTGCGCAACGACGGCCCCGAGAGCCACAAATCCAAAGCCGGCACGCCGACGATGGGCGGGCTGCTGATTCTCGCGGCGGTGTTCATCCCGACGCTCCTCTGGGCCAACCTCAAGGACCCGTTCATCTGGATCGCCGTGGTGTCGACCGCCGGCTTCGGCGCGATCGGATTCGCCGACGACTATCTGAAGATCGCGCGCCGCAACAGCTACGGGCTGTTCGCCCGCTACAAGATGGCTGCGCAACTCGCGGTGGCCTTCGCCGTGGGCGTGGCCGTCGTGCTGCTCGCGCGATACGAACCCACGCTCTACAACACCAAGCTCTCGGTGCCGTTCTTCAAGCACTTCAATCCGGACGTCGGCCTTTGGTACGTGCCCTTCACCATGCTCGTGCTGGTGGCCTGCTCGAACACCGTCAACCTGACCGACGGGCTCGACGGCCTCGCGATCAGCACGTTCGCCGTCGCCGCATCGACGTTCACCGCCTTCGTCTATGTCACCGGTCACGCCAAGTTCGCGGAGTACCTGCTGCTCCTCCGGCTGCCGGTCGGCGAGCTGACGATCTTCTGCGGTTCCCTCGTGGGCGCCAGTCTCGGATTCCTCTGGTGGAACGCG
>SCUN01000201.1 GCA_004297655.1 Acidobacteriota bacterium
GCATGGTCGTCTCCTCCTACTGCCGCGCCAGAAAGCGTTTGTAGAGTTCCGTGTGCTTGCTGACGAGCGGCACGTCGCGCCCGGCGATCACGACATGCTGGATCGACGATCGGATCTCGAGCGCATCGCCCTTGATGACCACGAGGTTCGCGAGTTTGCCCGGCTCGATGCTGCCGACCTGGCTGTCGACCCCGAGGATCTTCGCGGCGTCGAGGGTGATGGCGCGGATGGCGGCGTCGTGATCGAGGCCCCACGCCACGGCGCGGCCGGCCTGGAACGGCACGTTGCGCGAAAACTGGTAACCGCCGCTCGACAGGGCGAAGCGCACGCCGGCCTTCGCAAGCACGCCGGGCGCCTGGTAGGTGTACGCGTGAAACGCGTCCTCTCGCTGCGGCAGCGTGAGGATGCTCGACAGGATCACGGGCACGTCGTGCTCCTTGAGGAAGGCCGCCATGCGCTGCAGATCGGCGCCGCCGCGAATGACGATGCGGATGTTCTGGCGCTCCGCCCATTGCACGGCGTCGCGCACGGCCTGGTCGGTGCCGGCGGTGACGATCATCGCCTGCGCGCGGCTGAGAATCGGCAGGAACGGGTCGAGCGTGAGGTCGGGCTGACGCGCAGCGGCCGGCTGTTTCGCGTAGGCCGCCGCCCGTTCGAGGAGCGCGTTGAGCGTCGCCAGCGTGTCCGCGGCGTTGGCCGCCGCCGGCGCGACCGGTCCGCCGCCACCGCCACCGCCGCGGCCGCCACCGCCGCCGCCCGGGAACGTCATGACCAGACCGGCGCTGTGGCGCAGCGTCGTCTCCTCCCACGTCCAGCCGTCGAGGTTCATCACGGGCATGGAGCCGCTGATGACGCCGCCGCTCGGCGTCAGTCCGATGGTCGTGATGCCCTCGACGCGCGCGACCGGAATGCCGTCGCTGTCGGCCTGGAAGGCCGTCCGCGTCCTGAGCGCCTGGTTCCACTCCGTGAATTCGCTCGCGTCGTCGTAGTTGCGCGGTCCGGGCTCGTTGAGGCCGATGTCGGTCGCCGCGTCCACAAATCCCGGGAAGACATTCGCGCCGGCGGCATCCACGACCCGCGCGCCCGATGGCACCGCGACGTTCGCGCCGACCGCGTCGATCCGGTTGCCCTTGATGACGATGGTGCCGCGCGGGATGACCGCGCCGGACACCGTGACGATCCGCGCGTTGGTGATCGCCCACGTCGCGCCGCCCGCGTTGGCGCGCACGGAGAGGGACTCGACCTGATACGGTGCGGCCTGCCTCGCCGAAGCCGCGGGAGCGGCGGAGGCGGGCGACGCGGAGGCGGGCGCCTTCTCCTTCTCGATCGCCGCCACGCGCTCGAGATCTTTGACGCGATCGTAGTAGGCGATGCCGTCGATGTAGGCCCGTTCGACGATCGCGGTCGTGCTGAGCGGGTGATGGTTCCAGATCACGACGTCGGCGTCCTTGCCGGTGTCGAGCGATCCCACGCGGTTGTCGATGCGGAGCTGTTTGGCCGGGTTGATCGTGACCGTCGCGAACGCTTCCTCGTCGGTCAGTCCGCCGTAGCGCACGGTCTTGGCGGCCTCGTTGTTCAGCCGGCGCGCCTGCTCGGCGTCGTCCGAGTTGATCGAGACGAGCACGCCCTTTCGCACCATGATCGCGGCGTTGTAGGGGATCGCGTCCTCGGCTTCGATCTTGTAGCCCCACCAGTCGGAGAACGTCGACGCGCCGGCGCCGTGCGCGGCGATTTCCTTGGCGACCTTGTAGCCCTCGAGCACGTGCTGGAACGTCGCGACCTTGAAGCCGAACTCGTCGGCGAGCCGGATCATCATCAGAATTTCGTCCGCCCGGTACGAGTGACAGTGCACGAGGCGCCTGCCTTCGAGGATTTCCACGAGCGGTTCGAGCTGAAGATCGCGCCGCGGCGGCAAGGAGTCCTGGCCCCGCGCTTTGGCCGCGTTGTAGTCGGTCCAGC
>SCUN01000202.1 GCA_004297655.1 Acidobacteriota bacterium
GTCTGTTTGTGGCCGTGTCCGCTCCCGCTGTGTTCGCCGGGCAGAATGCGCCGGCCAGGACACGCGGGAGCGGACACGGCCACAAACAGACCGATCGACACGATGGAGAACGCTCGCGCGTGTGTCATACACCCTCCCGCTATGCGAGAAACTTTCCCGGATACTAGGCGATCTCTATGATCTAGTCAAAACCTTCTGTTTTCAACGATTTCCGAAGAAAACGGATGGTAAACTTCCGGCCGTGATTTCGAGCCTCGTCGCCCGCGAAATCCTCGATTCCCGCGGAAATCCCACAGTTGAAGTCGACGTCGCGCTGGCCTCCGGCGCGCGGGGGCGCGCCGCCGTGCCGTCGGGCGCCTCCACCGGCACGCGCGAGGCGCTCGAGCTGCGGGATGGCGACAAATCCCGCTACGGCGGCAAAGGCGTTCGCAAGGCGGTCGCCCACGTGAACGGCGAAATCGCCTCGGCCCTGATCGGCCACGCGGCCGATCTGCGGGCGATCGACGCCACGCTGATCGCGATGGACGGCACGCCCAACAAGGCCCGGCTCGGCGCCAACGCCATGCTCGGCGTCTCGATGGCCGTCGCGCACGCGGCGGCCGCCGATCGCGGTCAGCCGCTCCATCAATTCGTCCGCGGTCTCATCGGCGGCGACGCGCCGGCGGCGTCGCTGCCCGTGCCGCTGATGAACATCCTCAACGGCGGCGCGCATGCCGACAGCAACGTCGACTTCCAGGAGTTCATGGTGGTGCCCGCCGGCTTTCCGAGCTTCTCGGAAGCGCTGCGCGCGGGCGCCGAGACCTTCCACGCGCTCCGGTCGATTCTGAAGAAGCGCGGACTCGCGACCGGCGTCGGCGATGAAGGCGGCTTCGCGCCGAACCTCAAGTCGAATCGCGAAGCCGTGGAGCTGGTGCTCGAAGCCGTGACGCTCGCCGGCTACCACCCGGGCCAGGACATGTGGGTCGCGCTCGACGTGGCCGCCAGCGAGTTCTTCGACGAAACGCGAAAGCAGTACGTCCTGCAGAAGTCCGGCGAAGGCTCGAAGTCGTCGGCCGACATGATCGCGCTCTACGAGGACTGGACGCGCCAGTACCCGATCATCTCCATCGAAGACGGCCTGTCGGAAGCCGACTGGCCGGGCTGGGCCGACCTCACGCGCGCCATGGGCGCCCGCGTCCAGCTCGTGGGCGACGACGTGTTTGTCACCAACCCGGAGATTCTGGCGCGCGGCATCACGGAAGGCATCGGCAACGCGCTGCTCGTGAAGCTCAACCAGATCGGCACCGTCAGCGAGACGCTCGACGCCGTGGCGATGGCGCGCCGCGCGGGCTACGCCAGTGTCATCTCGCACCGCTCCGGCGAGACCGAAGACACGACGATCGCCGACCTCGCCGTGGCGACCGGCGCCGGCCAGATCAAGACGGGCTCGGCGAGCCGCTCGGATCGCATCGCGAAGTACAACCAACTCCTGCGGATCGAAGGCGCGCTCGGCGCCGCCGCCAAATTCGCCGGCACGGCCGCGATCCGGCCGCTCGCCCGACGCTAGCCGTGCCGACGCTCGTTCTGCTCAGACACGGTCAGAGCCAGTGGAATCTGGAAAACCGCTTCACCGGCTGGACCGACGTTGACCTGACCGAGCAGGGGCGCGCGGAAGCGCAAGCGGCAGGCCGGCTGCTCAAGGCCGGGGGCTTCAGCTTCGACGTCGCGTACACCTCGGTACTCACCCGCGCGCTTCGCACGAACTGGATCGCGCTCGATGAACTGCAACTGCTCTGGATTCCCGTCGAGCGGCACTGGCGTCTCAACGAACGTCACTACGGCGCGCTCCAGGGGCTCGACAAAGCCGAAACGGCCGCCCGGCACGGCGAGGCGCAGGTGAAGATCTGGCGGCGGAGCTACGACATCCCGCCGCCGCCGCTCGCGATCGACGACCCGCGCCACCCGTCGCACGACCCGCGCTACGCGTCGCTCGCGCCGTCGGAGCTCCCCGCGACCGAATCACTCAAGGACACGGTCGCCCGGTTCCTGCCCTACTGGCACGAGACCATCGCGCCCGCGATCCGGGCCGGCCGACGCGTGCTCATCACGGCGCACGGCAACAGCCTGCGCGCGCTCGTGAAATACCTCGACCAGATCTCCGACCAGGCCATCGTCGAACTCAATATCCCGACGGGGATTCCGCTGGTGTACGAACTCGACGCGAACCTGCGCCCGACGAGCAGCCGGTATCTCGGCGATCCGGACGCGGCCAAGCGCGCCGCGGACGCCGTGGCGAATCAGGCAAACCGGAAATAGAGAGAGCTTGACGGTTTATTCAACTTCCTTGGGTGTGGCTTCGTCCGCCGCGATGCGGAGCGACTTGAGGAAGCGGCGGTCGGTGGCCGTCATCTCGGTCGCGGCGCGCGTGGCGCTGCGCTTGTGCGGCGTCTTGGCGGCGCCTTCGGCCGCGACGAATCCGACCGAGGCGTCGAGCGAGAGCTTCAGCTCGTAGCCTTCGGCCCGGGCTTTCTCGCGGCACGCTTCGATGCGCGGATCGGCGGCGACGGCCGCGGAGATGGCTTCGGAGAGTTCCCGGGCCAACTGTTGCATGACTGAATCGACTCGTGATTCCATGCGACGCCTCCAACGTCCGCCGGCCGGGAATCCGGGGATGGCGGCATTGTATGGAACCGCTGTACAGGGTGTCAACGCGCGCGCGTGCATGTTGTCCTAAGAAAGAACGATAAAATGCGCCGGTGGAAGCGCCCGGCGAGTACCCGTTCACGCGCGGCATCCAGCCGACGATGTACCGCGGCCGGCTGTGGACGATGCGGCAGTACGCCGGCTTCGGTACGGCGGCCGAATCCAATGCCCGGTACCGGTACCTGCTGGCCCAGGGCGTCAGCGGCCTGAGCGTCGCCTTCGACCTGCCGACGCAGATTGGCTACGACTCCGACCATCCGATGGCGGCCGGCGAAGTCGGGCGCGTCGGCGTCGCCATCGACTCGATCGAAGACATGGCGGTGCTCTTCGACCAGATCCCGCTGGACCGGGTCTCGACGTCGATGACGATCAACTCGACGGCGATCATCCTGCTCGCGCTGTACGTGGGCGTCGCGAAGCGCCAGGGCGCGCGGCTCGACCGGCTCGCCGGCACGATCCAGAACGACGTCCTCAAGGAGTACATCGCGCGCGGCACGTTCATCTACCCGCCGCGCGCGTCGCTCCGGATCATCACCGACATCTTCGCGTGGTGCGAGCGCGAGCTGCCGAACTGGAACACGATCTCGATCAGCGGGTACCACATCCGCGAAGCCGGGTCGACGGCGGTGCAGGAAGTCGCGTTCACGCTCGCCAACGCCATCGCCTACGTCGACGCGGCGCGCGGCGCGGGCCTCGACGTCGACTCGTTCGGCCAGCGGCTCTCCTTCTTCTTTGCGGCGCACAACGACCTCATCGAGGAGATCGCCAAGTTCCGCGCGGCGCGCCGTCTGTGGGCGCGCATCATGAAGGAGCGGTTCGGCGCGACCCATCCGAAAGCGCAGCAGCTGCGGTTCCACACCCAAACCGGCGGCAGCACGCTCACGGCGCAGCAACCCGACAACAACATCGTGCGCGTCGCCATCCAGGCGCTCGCCGCCGTGCTGGGCGGCACGCAGTCGCTCCACTGCAACGGCCGCGACGAGGCGCTGGCGCTGCCCACGGAAGACGCCGCGCGCATCGCGCTCCGCACGCAACAGATCATCGCGGCCGAGTCCGGCGTCGCCAACACCGTCGATCCGGTCGGCGGTGCCTGGGAAGTCGAACGGCGGACCGATGAGATCGAGCTGGCCGCCGAGGCGCTCATCAAGTCGATCGACGACGCGGGCGGCACGCTCGCCGCGATCGAGAGCGGCCGCATCCAGCGGCAGATCCAGGACGCCGCCTACGCCGCGCAGCAGGCGATCGACAGCGGCGAATCCGTGGTCGTCGGCGTCAATCGCTTTCAAACCGACGACGCGCCGGCGATCGAACTGCTCAGGATCGACCCGGCGGGCGAAGCGGCGCAGGCCGATCGCACGCGCGCGGTGCGCGCCTCGCGCGACCGCGCGGCCTGGCAGTTGGCGATCGACCGCGTGGGCGCGGCCGCGAAGGACGGGTCGAATCTCGTCCCGGCCGTCCTGGCCGCCGTCGAGGCGCGGGCGACGCTCGGCGAGGTCGCCGACGCGCTGCGCACCGTCTTTGGCGAATACCGTGAGCGTGCCATCTAGCCCTTCGCCGCTCCTCTCGGTCGAAGGCCTGACGACGACCTTCACGCTCGCCGGCGGCGTGCAGGCCGCCGCCGTGAGCGACGTGTCGTTCGCCGTCTCGCGCGGCCAAACGCTGTGTCTCGTCGGCGAATCCGGCAGCGGCAAGTCGGTGACCGCGCTCTCGATCATCCGTCTCGTGCAGCCGCCCGGGCGCATCTCGTCGGGCAGGGTCCTGTTCGATGGTCGGGATCTGCTGCAACTGCCCGAGTCCGAGATGGAGCGCGTGCGCGGCCGGCGCATCGGCTTCGTGTTTCAAGAGCCCATGATTGCGCTCGACCCGGTCTATACCATCGGTTTTCAGATTCGCGAGACGCTCGAAGTTCACGGCCTCGCGAAGGGCGCCGCCGCCAGGCGGCGCGCCATCGAGCTGCTCGAGGCCGTGCGCGTGCCGGATCCCGCTCGTCGCGCCGGCGAGTATCCGCATCAACTGAGCGGCGGCCTTCGGCAGCGGGCGATGATCGCGCTCGCCATCGCCGCCGAGCCTGCGCTTGTCATCGCCGATGAACCGACCACGGCGCTCGACGTCACCGTCCAGGCGGAAATCCTCGACCTGCTGCGCGACATGCGTCGCCAGTTCTCGCTGTCGCTGCTCCTCATCACCCACGACCTGGGCGTCGTCGCCGAAATGGCGGATCACGTCGCCGTGATGTACGGCGGCCGGATCGTCGAGCAGGCGCCGGTCTCGGCGTTGCTCGCGGCGCCGAACCATCCCTACACGCGCGGACTGCTCGCCTGCCTGCCAGGACGCGCCGGCAGCGGGCGGCTCACCGATATTCCGGGCACGGTCCCGCCGCTCGGCCAGTGGCCGCGCGGCTGCGCGTTCGCGCCCCGCTGCGCTGAACGCGAAGCCCGCTGCGAGTCGGCGGTGCCCGGTCTCGTCAACGTCGCTCCGGAACACGGCTCGCGGTGCGTCCACGCCGTCGCAAGCGGGGCCGCGCGATGACGTCGACCGCGCCGGGGCCGCTCGTCGCCGTCGATCACCTCGTCAAGGAATTCGGCGGGACGTCGCTCTTTCGCCGGGCTGCGCCGAATCGCGCGGTCGACGATGTGTCGTTCACGATCGAGCGCGGCGAGATGTTCGGTCTGGTCGGCGAATCCGGGTCCGGCAAGACCACCACCGGCCGGTGCCTGCTGCGGCTCATCGAGCCAACCAGCGGGCGCGTGACCTTCGACGGGCGCGACGTGCTCGCGCTCGGCGCGCGCGAACTGCGCGAGGCGCGGCGCCACTTCCAGATCGTGTTTCAGGATCCGTACTCGTCGCTCAACCCGCGCATGCGCGTGGGCGCCATCGTCGAAGAGCCGCTCGTGATTCACAAGATCGGTTCGAAAGCAGACCGCGCGTCGCGCGTCCGCGAACTGTTCGAGCTGGTCGGCCTGAGCGCCGAGCAACTCTCGCGGTACCCGCACGAGTTCAGCGGCGGCCAGCGGCAGCGCATCGGCCTGGCCCGGGCGCTCGCGCTCAACCCGTCGTTCGTCGTGCTCGACGAGCCCGTCTCGGCGCTCGACGTGTCCGTGCAGGCCCAGGTGGTGAATCTCCTGCTCGACCTGCAGCAGAAACTCGGGCTCACCTATCTCTTCATCGCGCACGACCTGCGGCTGGTGCGCCGCGTCTGTTCGCGCGTCGGCGTGATGTATCGCGGCCAACTCGTCGAGCTCGGCACCGCGGCGGACGTCTTCGAGCGGCCCTCGCACGGCTACACGAAGGCGCTGATCTCGGCCATTCCGCAGATGACGCCGGGCGACCGCGTGCCGCGGATCGTCTACGAACCGCCGCCCGATCACGCTGCCCGGCGATGACCCGGAACGACGCGCTCATCGCGGCGGCGACGGCGCTGACGCGGCTGGCGTTCTGGCGGATGTCGGGCACGCCCGGCACCCATGTCTACACCTGGTTTCTCAGCGACGGCTGGCTGCGCCACGGCACGTTGGCCTACGGCGACCGTCCGACGGCGGCGTTCGAGCCGCTGTATCCGCTCTTCATCGCGGCAGCGCGCTGGCTGGTCGACTCTCCCTCGTTCGTCATCGCGGCGCAGATCGGGATCGCGTGCGCGGGCGCCATCTGTCTCGGACGGCTGGCCCGGATCATGTCGGGCCGGGCCGACGCGGCGCTGGGCGCTGGGCTGGCGTACGCCGCCTATCCCTATCTGATCCGTCAATCGGCGACGTTCATGGAGATCACGCTGCTTTCGACGCTGCTCCTTGGCGCGTGGCTCGCGTGGGCGTCGGGCCGGCGCTATTTCACGATCGTCCTTCTCACGCTCGCCGTCTTGACGCGCGCGACGCTGCTCCCCGCCACGCTTTTCTGCCTCCTGCTGATGTTCCGGCGAGGCGGCTGGCGGAGCGGCCTCGCGGCCTCGGCCATCGTGGCGGCGTTCATCACCCCGGTGGTCGTCCGCACGTACCGCCTCGAAGGCGCCTGGGCGCCGACACGCCAGGGCGAGAATCTCTACGTCGGCAACAATCCCTATGCGGCGCAGATGATCCCGCGCTACGACCTCGACCTCCTGCCCCCCGTGGGCGAAGCGCGCGCGCGCGAGCGTTTGGGCGTGGGACCGGACGCCGAGATTCCGCCGGCGGTCCTCGACCGCGAGCTGACGCGCGAAGCCTGGGACTACCTGAAAGCCGATCCGTGGCGCGCGGTCAAGGCCAAGGCGATGAACCTGCTGTATTTCTTCGACCCGCGCATCGTGCCGCTCGAGGGCTTGTCCGATGACACGACGTTTTCGGCGACACCGGAAGGCCGCGTCGTCGTCGAGCACGCGCGTCAACGGCCTCTCTGGCAGAGCGCGGCCCACACGGCGCTCTACAGCGCGGTCCTGATCATGGCGCTCGCCGGCGCCTGGCGCCGCCGTCAGGCCGGCCGCGCGGAGGATCTCGACGCCCTGCTGTTCGTCACGCTGGTCACGCTCGCCCTGATCTCTGCGGTCTACTTCCCGACGACGCGCATGCGAGCGCCGCTCGATCCGATGCTCATGGCGTATGCCGCCTGCGCATTCCGCGCCGGGTCGAGCCGTTCATAAAGAAAAGCGGCCGGCTCCAGGATCGCTGGAACCGGCCGCCGGTTTGGGAGCCTGGCTGCTGCGAACGACTACTTGATGTCGCCCGCCTGGTTGATACCCGAGAAGATCACGTTGAACGCGTTCGAGTTGTAGTTGCCCTGCTGCTTCCGCAGGTTCGCCTGCTGCAGGAGCGCGCTGATCGTGTATGAGGTGTTGTTCGCCAGCCCGATCGCCGTGCCGTATGAGCCGACGTTGTAGGTCTTCGAGCCCGTGCCGGTGACCGAGTAGTTGAAGCCGTACGGCACGCTGTAGTTGCCGCCGGCGAGCGTCGAGTTGGTCACGTAGCTCGCGATCGCGCCCGCGAGCACCTGCGCCATCCACTTATCGGACTTGAACACGGTGATGTAGTAGGCCGCGACCTGCGTGTTGGTCTTGCCGGTCAGGTTATTCGCGTTGGAGGCGTTCGCGCCCCAGAGGTACGGGAAGTTGCCCGCCAGCCAGTTGCCGAGGTTCGTGGCGGAGGTGCTGCCGTTCATCTTCTTGATCAGCGCCTGGCCGTTCTGGTTCTGCCAGTAGCCGATCGTCGCCGTGTCGCCCTTGCCGACCGCGCCGGTGGACACCGCGGCGATCGTGATCGTCACCGTGGCGTTCGAGCAGTCGTTGTTGACGTCGCAGAGCTTGTAGTTGAAGCTCACGACGCCCGAGAAGCCCGTGGCGGCCGTGTAGGTGAAGGTGCCGTCAGCATTGAACACGACCGTGCCGGACGACGGGTTGGACGTCTTCGTCCACACGTTGCCGCCGTCGCCGGAGGGGGTGTCGTTGCCCGACACGTCCTTCGTGATCGAGGTGTTCGGCGCCATGGTGTAGACGTCGTTCACGGCCACCGGGACGTCGTTCACCGGGTTGATCGTGATGATCACGGTCGCCGACGAGCAGTCGCCGTTCACGTCGCAGATCTTGTAGGTGAACGAATCGATGCCGCTGAAGTCCTTCCGCGGCGTGTAGGTAAACGCGCCGTTGACGAAGGTCAGCGTGCCGTTGCTCGTCGAGGTGAGGAGCGTCCAGACGTTGCCGCCGTCACCGGAGAGGGTGTCGTTGGTCACGACCGTGCCGGAGACCGGCGTGTCCTCGGTCGTGGTGAAGGCGTCGTCCATCGCGAGCGGCACGTCGTTCACCGACCGGATCGTGATCGTCACGGTCGCCGTCGAGCAGTCGCCGTCGGTGTCGCACACGCGATACGTGAAGACGTCGGTGCCGAAGAAGTTCGCGTTCGGCGTGTAGGTGAACGTGCCGTCGGCGTTCACGACCGCGGTGCCGTTGGCCGGGTTGGTGACCTTCGACCACACGTTGCCGCCGTCGCCCGACGGCGTGTCGTTGCCCGTCAGCGTGCCGGCGACCGGCGTGTCTTCGTCGGTGGTGAACGCATCGTTCACCGCGATCGGCGCGTCATCGACCGAGGTGATCGTGATCGTCACCGTCGCGGTCGCGCAATCGCCGTCGGCGTCGCACAGCGTGTAGGTGAACGAGTCGGTGCCGTTGAAGTTCGCGTTCGGCGTGTAGGTAAAGGTGCCGTCCGGGTTCACCGTGGCTGTGCCGTTCGACGGATCCGACGCCTTCGTCCAGACGTTGCCGCCGTCGCCGGAGAGCGTGTCGTTGGTCTTGAGGGTGCCGGAGACCGGCGTATCTTCCGGCGTCGTGAAGCTGTCGTTGACCGCCACAGGCACGTCGTTCACGCTCGTGATCGTGATCGTGACCGTCGCGGTCGCGCAATCGCCGTCGACGTCGCAGAGCCGGTAGGTGAACGAGTCGGTGCCGTGGAAGTTCGCGTTCGGCGTGTAGGTGAACGTGCCGTCGGCGTTGACCGTCGCCGTGCCGTTCGACGGGTTCGACGTCTTCGTCCACACGTTGCCACCGTCGCCTGACGGCGTGTCGTTGCCCGTCAGCGTGCCGGACACCGGCGTGTCTTCCGGCGTCGTGAACGCGTCGTCCACGGCGACCGGCAGGTCGTCGACCGCGCTGATCGTGATGGTCACCGTGGCATTCGAACACTCGCTGTCAACGTCGCACACCTTGTAGGTGAAGCTGTCGGCGCCGTTGAAGTTCGCGTTCGGCGTATAGGTGAACGTCCCGTCGGGGTTGACCGTCGCCGTGCCGTTGGCCGGGTTCGACGTCTTCGTCCACACGTTGCCGCCGTCGCGCGACGGCGTGTCGTTGCCCGTCAGCGACGCGGAAACGGGCGTGTCTTCCGCGGTCGTGAACGCGTCGTTCACGGCCAGCGGCACGTCGTTCACCTTGATCGTGACCGTCGTGTTCTCGCTCTCGTAGTACGCGTTCTTCACGCGGTAATTGAACGTCTCGACGCCGGTCCAGTTGAGATTCGGCGTGTAGACGATGGCGCCGTTGGCCTGCACCGCCAGCGTGCCGTTCACGACGTGGCCGAGGCTGCCGAGCACGACCGTGATCGCGCCGCCCTCCGGGTCCGAATCGTTCGACATGATGCCCGGCGCCGCGAGCACGAGCGGCACGTTCATCGGCGTCACATAGAAGTCGTCAACGCCCACGGGCGGACGATGCACGGTGATCGTGACGGTCGCCGTGTTCGACTCGAGCGTGCCGTCGGTAATGCGATAGGTGTAGGTGTCGACCCCGTAGAACCCGGTGTTCGGCGTGTAATCGAAGCTGCCGTCCGCGTTGACCGTGACGGTGCCGTGCGACGGGCTGGTGACCGACGACGGAATCACCGAGATCGGCATGCCTTCCGGATCGGAGTCGCGGCCCGGCGCGTTCCGGATGATGCCGAGCGCGACCGGCACGTTCAGCGTCGTGTTCCACAGCGCGACGTAGTTGTCGTTCACCGCGACCGGCGGGCCGTTGACGATCACCGTCACGGTGGCGTCGTTGCTCTCGCCGGCCGGGTTGTACGTGTCCTTGACCTTGTAGGTGAACGTCGTCGTGCCACCGAAGCCGGAGACCGGCGCCGTGTACACCAGGTTCTGGCCCTGCTGCACAACCGTGCCCTGACCTGGCGCCGGTTGGGTGAACGAGAGGATCGTGAACGTGTCGCCGTCGATGTCGCTGTCGTTCAGGCGAACGTCGAACGAGAACGAATCGCCGGCGATCACCGACTGCGGGCCGTCGTCGTTGGCGACCGGGACGCGGTTGCGGTTGTAGATCGTCCAGTTGAACGAGTTGTTGAACGTCGTCGCGGGCTGGCCCTGCTGCTGCCACGTCGCGTGGACGGTGATCGGGTACACGACCGGCGGCGAGAGCTCGCTGTTCGGATTCACGATCGAGAACAGCGGAATGCCCGACACGTCGCCCGTCTGCGGGTTCATGATCAGCCCGGGCGGCAGGCCATCGGCGCTGTACGAGAACGTCCAGCTCGAGCAATCGAAGTCGTTGCTGCACGGCAGGGGCACGCCCGGCACGGTGACGTTGTCGCCTTCGTAGTCGGCGCGGTCGCAAATGCCGGCGACGGAGTTATCGGTGGCACCGCTGGTATTGCACTGCTGTTGCGGCGTGGCGCCGCAATCCGGATCGTTGTAGTTGACGAGGCCGTCGCCGTCGTCATCGCCCGGCCGAAGCGCGGAGCAGATTTCGATGCGGAAGCACCCTTCGTCGATCGTGCCGTCGTGATCGTCGTCGATGCCGTTGCCGTTGCCCGTCGGACCGCAGACTTCCTGCGCGGCGCGGTACTCGTCCATGACGCAGAGGCCCGCGAGTTCGGTGTTGGTGTGCAGGACGCCTTCGGTCGCGCGGATCTTCGGCCCGATGATCTCGCCCGAGGCGATATCGAAGTGGAACACGTCCTGGCGCGTCGCCGCCCAGAACGAGCGGCCGCCCGCGGCGATCGCGATGGCGAACCAGCCGTTCACGTCGCGCGGCGCCCACGCCGGATTCGGGTTGTCGGCAGGCGGGTAGTCCGCGTCGTCGCGGAAGTCGTACTGCTGGATGATGTTGCCCTGCGCGTCGATCCGATCGATGTTGTACTCGTTGACGACGAGATAGCCGCCGGATCCATCGCCGGGCGGCAGCGCGCGAATGCCATACAGGCTGCGCGTCGTCACCGGCTTCGATTCGCCGACGACGGCGCTGCCGACGACCGGCAATTGCGCGCCCGCCGAGACGTCGTAGCGGTAGACGTACCAGTTCTCCGATGAGTACGCGATGGTCTTCTGATCGGAGAGCAAATCGAGGGTGTCGACGCCGGTGTAGCCGTAGCGGACGTCAAAGAACGTGCGATCCGCCGTGCTGTAGTTGCCGTTCGCGTCGGGCGCGTAGCGGTGGAGATCCATGCCCGCCTGATCGCGGACCCGAATCGGCGCGCCGTCGCCGTCGAGGAGGTTCTGCGGCGGATTGCCCTGGATCCAACGCTCGAAGAAGCCCGCGGGCGAGATCGGCTGCGTATCGAAGATCAACTCGTTGCCGGCCGCGAGACGCGGCTGGCCGGCCGCGTCCACGTAGACCCAGCCGGGACCGCCCGGGTTGGAGAGAATCGTCGCCACGCCGTCAATGTCGGCGACGTCGCCGTTGTTGTTCCAGAACCCGAACGAATGGCCGACGAACATGTTGCCGAAGTTGTCGAACGCCACGCTCTCCGGGTTGATGTCCATCGGAGAGGCGTCGCCCGGATCGCGGAAACGCAGCGTGCTGAGACGCCGCGACGGATCGGTGTACGGCAGCGGATTGTTGCCAGCGTGGCGCGTGATGACGTTCAGCGCCGGATCGACTTCATCGAAGTTGGTCGCCCACACTTCACCGGTGTTCCAGTTGACCGCGCATCCCGTCGTGAAGCCGCCGGAGGCCAGCGGGTCGTCCGGGACCGTGACGTCGGTCTTGAACGAACCGTCGTCGCGGTACACCTGGTAGCGCCACTCGCCGCCGCCGACGAACACGTCGCCCTGGTTCCAGTGGCTGACGTCGACGGAAAAATCATTCGAGACCGCGCCGTCACTCGCGCGGATGCGCATCGTGTAGACGCCTTCGGATCCGCCACCTTGCGGCGTGTCGGCCGGCAGCGTGCCGTTCAGAATGCCGACTTCGTGCCCGAGCTGATCAACACCCATCGTGAGTGAAAGCCCGGGCGGCAAACCCTCAGCGGTGTACGTAAGACCCGCCGGAAATCCGGACGCCGCAAACGCGACCGTGACCGTCTGTCCCTGGTTGAAACGCAGATCCGGAAGCTGATCGAAACTCGACGGCGGCGCCGCGAACATCTGCACGCCGGCGCGCGCACTCACGGCAGCGGCGACGAGCGCGAGCGCAACGACGAAACGATTCAGCGAGCGAAACTTCTTCGACATAGAGGGTCTGCGATTCCGTCTGCTTACGGGCACAGTCTACCGCAATGTGTCGTTAGTGTCATATGGAAATCATCAGTCGTACAAAATCATGTACAAATGGTAAATATTTACCATTTCTGATAGACAGACTGACTGCTAAACCATTTGTTTACTGGTACTTATGCCTATTTAGTCAGGCGGCCTTGCGGGTGTCACGCTCGACCTGGCCATCCTTAATGTGGATAACGCGGTGCGCGTGGGCGGCGATGTCCGGCTCGTGGGTCACGAGGACGATCGTGTTGCCGGCTTCGTGGAGGCGGGAAAAGAGCGCCATGATTTCCTCGCCGGTCTTCGAATCCAGGTTCCCCGTCGGCTCGTCGGCGAGCAGGATCGACGGGTTGTTCACGAGCGCGCGCGCGATCGCGACGCGCTGGCGCTGGCCGCCGGAGAGCTCATTGGGCCGATGCGTTTTTCGATCCGAGAGATCGACGCGCTGCAGCGCCTGCAGCGCCCGGGCCGCGCGATCCTTGGCGGCCATGCCCGCGTACACCAGCGGCAACTCGACGTTGTGCAGCGCGCTCGCGCGCGGCAGCAGATTGAATGTCTGAAAGACGAAGCCGATCTCTTCGTTGCGGATGCGCGCCAGTTCATCGTCGTTCATCTGGCTGACCTGCTTGTTGTTCAACAAGTAGCTGCCCTTCGACGGCGTGTCGAGGCACCCGATCAGGTTCATGAGCGTGGACTTGCCGGATCCGGATGGCCCCATGATCGCCACATACTCGCCTCTCTCGATCTCGATCGAGACGCCGCGAAGCGCGTGGATCTCCTCCGAGCCCATTTGGTAGGTCTTCCAGAGGTCCTTGGTTTCGATCAGTGCCATAGATTCCAGAATACGCGATCCCGGCCGTTCCGTTCCGGGCCGGGGCCGATTACCGCCCCGGAGCCGTGGCGGCCAGGGCCCAGGCGAGTTGGACGCCGGAAATGTCGTCGGGATCAGCCGACTCGAGGGCGTGGGGCGCCGGCGACGGCACGTCGCCGTCGAGCACGTCGATCTCGTGGTCGAGTTCCTCGACGAGCGGCACCATAGCCGCGCGCAGCGAGGGCAGCGGCCCGGTCACGATCATTCGCAGGCCGGGCGCCGCGCCGCCGATTTCCCGAATGTGCGGGGCAAGCGAGGCGATGTGCTGGTATCGCGCGAGCAGCCGCGCCGATTCGCTGTCGAACGACGGCTTCGGCGCCGCCGAGCTGAGATACCGCGCCTCAACCACGCCGTCGCCGACGACGCCGACACACGTCATCGCGGTATGCGCCACGATCACGCACGCCGACGTCAGCCCTCGCAGCGCGATGAGCGCGGGCAAACATTCGTGCGGCAACATCACCTCGGTCACCAGGCTGCCGGCGCGAACGAGCGGCGCCACGCGATCGCGGATCACCCGCGCTTTTGGCACGGCCACCGGGCCGGCGCCGCGCGTCTCGATCGGCACGACGCCCTCGTCGGTCGCGTGCGGCCAGAGGATCACGCTCACATCGATCGGCAGTTTCGCGGCGCGCCGGAACGCGCGGATGTCGTCCACGAGCGCCGCGCCGGTCGCGCCGATCGCGCGCGCGGCGACGAGCCGCGGCGCGGTGCCGCGCCGGCGTTCCGCGGCGGCAAACGTCCAGACGGCGGGCGCGAGTTCAGCCGCAACACGGTGCGGCGCGTTCAACCAGGCCATGGGTCAGGACTCGATGGACTCGTATTCGTCCTTGAGACGACGAACGACATTGGGATCGGCCAACGTCGTGGTGTCGCCGAGCGCTTTGCCCTCGGCGATGTCGCGCAGCAGGCGCCGCATGATCTTGCCCGAGCGCGTCTTCGGCAGATCGGCCGCAAACAAGATTTGATCGGGACGGGCGATCGCGCCGATCTTCTTGACGACATGCTCTTTCAACTCGTCGATGAGCGCCGCATTCGCGACGCGGCCTTCCTTGAGCGTCACGAATGCCGCGACGCCCTGCCCTTTGATCTCGTGCGGACAGCCGACCACGGCCGCCTCGGCGACCGCCGGATGATCAACGAGCGCGCTCTCCACTTCCATCGTGCCGAGGCGATGTCCCGCCACATTGAGGACGTCGTCCACGCGGCCGAGCAGCCAGAAGTACCCGTCGCGATCCACACGCGCGCCATCGCCGGTGAAATAGACGCCGTCCTTCCACTTGGTCCAGTACTGCTCGACGAATCGCTGCGGGTCGCCGTAGATGCCGCGTAGCATCGCCGGCCACGGCTTGGTGAGCGCGAGGAGCCCGCCGCCTTCGGTGACGCGCTCGCCCGCGGCTGTCCGGACCTCCGCGGCAATCCCCGGGAACGGCTGCGTCGCAGAGCCGGGCTTCGTCGTCGTGATGCCGGGCAGCGGCGTGATGAGAATCTGCCCGGTTTCGGTCTGCCACCACGTGTCGACAATCGGGCATCGCCCATGGCCGATGTGCTCGTGGTACCACATCCACGCTTCGGGGTTGATCGGCTCGCCGACCGATCCGAGCAGTCGCAGCGAGTTGAGATTGCGGCCCGCGGGCCATTCGGCGCCCCACTTCATGAACGCGCGGATCGCGGTCGGCGCCGTGTAGAACACCGTGACGCCGTACCGCTCGATCAACCTCCAGAACCGGTCCTTCTGCGGCCAGTCGGGCGCGCCTTCGTACATGACGACGGTCGCGCCGTTGGCGAGCGGGCCGTAGA
>SCUN01000203.1 GCA_004297655.1 Acidobacteriota bacterium
CTTCGAGGAAGAGGTTGTAGTGATGTGGGTCCGACAGCTTGGTCGCGAGGCCGTCTCTCGCGAAGTCGTTCGTCAGTGAGTCGTACACGCCGAGCGGGACGAACGCGTCCGGTGTGAACGCGACGATCTTGCCGCCGAAACCGCGCGGCGCGACGCCGACGACGGTGAAGGCGCGGTTGTTGATGATGATGGTCTGGCCCAGGATGTTGTTCGAGCCGCCCAGGCGCTGCCAGAGCGTGTAGCTGACGATCACAACCGGCACATCGGCCCCGGGCTTTTCTTCTTCAGACGTGAACGCGCGGCCGAGGATCGGCGGAGCGCCGAAGGTCTGGAAGAAGTCGCTCGTCACCATGTCGGTGAAGAGCCGGCGCGTCGTGTCGCCCTCTCTGAGGCCGACCATCGAGAGGCTGTGGGCGGAGAGCGATCCGAAGACGTCCTTGCGTTGGCGCAGCGCGTCGTACTCGGCCCAGGAGAACGCGCGGTAGGCGTCCGGCTTCGTCGTGTCGCGCGAGTAGATGCTCGTCATCTCGCCGGCCGGATGGCCGACGCGGGGCTTGAGCAGCATCGTGTTGACGATCGTGAAGACCGCCGAATTCGCGCCGATTCCCAGGGCGAGCACCAATGCGGCGATCGCCGTGAACCCCTTCTGTTTCCACAACAGCCTGACGGCAAAGCGGACGTCTTGAGCGAGCGTACCCATGTCACTAAGAACGCACGAACGGTGCCAAAGTTCCAGGGGCCTGGGGTCCCAGGGTAAGAGTGCAAGAGGCATAGGGCTCAAGAGTCCGCATGGCCCCTGGGACCTTTACCCCTGGGACTCTAGGCCCTTGGCACCCTTACTTTGGGACCCTATGCCCTTGGCACTCTTCCTTGCTTACCTGATCCAGCCGCAGGAAGGATCCAGCCCGAGCAAATAGTCCATCGCGAAATCGCCGATCGGGGCGCCCGGGGGCGCCGGCATCATGGCCGGGATTCTCAGCGTCGCGTCGTTCGGTTTCTCGAGGAAGCGAGCGATATCGGCCGCCAGAAGCTGCGCGTGCGCGCGGTCGGCCGTGCCGGCGGCGACCAGGGCGCCGCGCGCGGTCATTCGCTGCTGCAGCGCCTTCAGCTTGAACGTCGCGATCGCGCGCACCTGCGACATCGGCGACAACGCGGCGAGATTCATGAGGTGGCCCGCGAGAATCCGCTGGAGCCCGCGTGAGATCTCCGCCTGGTATCCGTCGGCGGGCTTGGCGTCGTAGACCTCACTTATCAATCGGTCCACGACGTCATCCAATCCGGGCAATCCCGCAATGGCCTTCTGCTCGACCATTCGCGCCGATCGATCCATCGTCAAAATGAACGACATCGTCATGTCGCCGGCGACGAAGGCGGGCGTGAGCGCGTCGAACGCGCCGCCGGTGTAGCGCGGGAAGAGCTCGCGCGTCCGGCCGTAGCCGTCCGGCCGCGGCGGAATTAGCTGCAACAGACCTTTCGGGAGCGCGAGCGCGTTCAGCGAGAGCGTGCCCATCAGCGCGTCGAGCGCCTTCTTCTGCTGTGCCGCCGGCACCCACTGCGTCGGTGTCCGGCCGTCGCCGCGGAACGCGTAGATGTAGTCCTGGCCGGCGATCGATGCGGCCGCGGCCTGCGCGGCGTAGCGGTGATGCAGATAGAGCGGGACCATCACGTCTTCGATGAGCGCCATCGGCTGGTCTTTCGGGATCGTCCGTTCGCCGAGCCGGTCGAGCGACGAGTTCCGCAGTTGCATCAACCGGGTGAGTTCCGCCGGTTGATCCACGCCGTTCGACCACTGGTCGACTTTCGGATGGAGGTCGAGATCCTGGTTCGACATGTAGCGGAGGTCTTTCGCCCACGCGTCGTTGAGGATCTTCGCGAGCGCGGCCTTTTCGTCCGTGCCCTTCGGGAAGTCGTTGTAGCCCCATGTCACGGCGACCTTGTCCCACTCGCCGATGCCGCTGGCGTACGCGCCGGTGAGATCCATCGAGCCGTCGTTCTGCAGCGTGATGAGCGGATGCGGGTAATCCATCACCGAGATCCGGCCCATCGCGCTGTCGTAGTAGTTGTGCGAGAAGCCGAGCGTGTGGCCCGTCTCGTGCGCCGAGAGCTGGCGGATGCGCGCGAGCGACGACTCGGCGATGATCGGCGGCTTCTCGTCGCCGCGCGAGTAGGGCGAGAGCAGGCCCTCGAAGATCATGTAGTCCTGCCGCACGCGCAGCGAGCCGAGCAGCACGTGGCCCTTCATGATTTCGCCCGTGCGCGGATCCGTGATGCCGCCGCCGTAGCTCCAGCCGCGCGTCGAGCGATGGACCCAGTTGATCATGTTGTAGCGCACGTCCATCGGGTCCGCGTTCTCCGGCAGGAGCTCGACGCGGAACGCGTTGCGATAGCCCGCGGCTTCGAAGGCCTGGTTCCACCAGCTCGCGCCGGTGACGAGCGCCGAGCGGATCGGCTCCGGCGTCGCGGCGTCCACGTAGTAGACGATCGGCTTCACCGGATCGCTGATCGCGGCCGACGGGTCCTGCTTGGCGAGACGATGGCGTGAGGTCACGCGCACGCGCATGTCGATGCCGAGCGGCGCCGAGTAGTTGGCGTAGCTCACGTCGAAGAAGCTCGAGCGCGCGTCGTACGGCCGCGCGACGAATCCCGGGTCCGGCAGCTTGATGAACGAGTGATGCTGGCGCAGCGTCACTGAATCGGCCGACGGCGTGACGTCGCTCACGCGCCCGCCGATCTGGCCGCCGCCTCCGCGGCCGCCACCCGCGCCGCCGCCTTCATTGATAAAGGTGGTGGTGACTTCCATCTCCGTGTTGGCGGGGAAGGCCTTGGTGTTGGCCATGTAGATGGCGCTGCGCGTCCGGTCGAGGCGATACCCCGCGCCGAGCCGCCCGGCCGCGCCGTGCGCGTCGCGCAGAAGAAAGTCCGTTGCGTCCACGAGCACGCGCCCGTCGCTCTCGGCCGCCACGGTGAAGCCCCATGTCGTGGACTTCGCAAACGCGTCTTCGACGCGCTTGCGCTCGAGCGCGCTCGTCGAATCGGCGCGGTAATCGTAGTTGGGCTGGACCATCAGGATCTTCGGCCCGACGCGCTCGAAGTAGACCACCTTCGTGTCGCCGAGCTGCGAACGATCGAGGCCGATGTCGTTGCTGCCGAGGCCGGCGCTGAGGCCGATCTGGTAGAGGAACTCGTAGTTGAGGCGCGGGATCTCGATGAACAGCGAGCCCGTCGTCTCATCCCAGTAGATCGGGAAGAAGCCGTCCTGCTTCGCCATGTTGTTGGTGCGCTGCGAGATCGTCGGCACGGTGCCGCCGCCCCCGGTGCGCCCGCCGCCCTGTTGAGCGGTTGGTTGCGGCGAAACCGCATCGCGGGCGCTCATCGGAACCGAGAGCAACACAGCGACGAAGAGACAAAGCGTGATCGTGATGGCGCGTGACATGGCGTGAGGCTCCTGTGGCGGGAATTGTAGCCGTTCAAGAGCGCTGGCGGGACGGCCGCATCCATCGGCAATGTGGGAATCGGGGAATCTGGCAATGTGTCATCGGGCAATAGCCAATGGGCAATGGATGGGCGATGGGCAATTGACCATCGCCCATTCATTGCCGATCACCGATTACCCGATCGAACATTGCCCGATTCCCCGATTCCCACATTACCCATGAGCGCGGCATGCGCATTGCTTGACTCATACACACGACGATGCAGAATATACACATGCGGACGAATATCGAGATTGACGACTCGTTGATGCGGGAGGCCATGCTCGCCACCGGCCTGCGGACCAAGCGGGCGGCAGTCGAAAAAGGGCTCCGCCTGCTGATTGACGTTCATGGTCAGGGCAGCATTCGCGAACTTCGGGGGAAGGTCGAGTGGGTCGGAGACCTCAGGGCCTCGCGCCGCGACCGTCTTCGAAAGCGGATCCGGTGATCATCGTCGACAGCACCGTCTGGATTGACTACTTCAACGGTGTTCGCACTCCGGAAACGGACTGGTTCCACGCTGAAGCGCAGCGCCAGAGATTTGGTTTGACCGCGCTGATTCTGTGCGAAGTCCTGCAGGGGCTGCGCGACGATGGGCTGGCCGCGCGGGTCGAGGCGCAGCTTCGGAGATTCGAGATCCTCGACGGCGGCGACGCGGCGGTTGCCATCCAGGCGGCGAGGAACTATCGAAAGCTTCGAGCTCGCGGACGGACGGTTCGGTCAACAGTCGACGCCCTGATCGCAACATTCTGCATCGAGCGGGGGCACCGCCTCCTTCACCGAGATCGGGACTTCGACGCGTTCGAGGAACTGTGCGGGCTGTCGGTGGTTCACCCGGTCCATTGAGACAAGCCGCATTCATCGGCAATGTGGGAATCGGGGAATCTGGCAATGTGCCATCGGGCAATGGCCAATGGGTAACGGATTGGCGATGGGCAATCCGACATCTTCCATCCATTGCCGATCGCCGATTGCCCGATCGAACATTGCCGATTCCCCGATTCCCACATTGCACATGAATGCCGTTTCCTCCCAGGCCTAAGATCTGTCCATGCGCCGCGTTCTCGCTGTTCTTGCGCTCTTCGCCTTCGTCGCTGCACCCCGCGCCCAGCAGCCGGTCACGGTCCAGCAATACCTCGATGTCTGGCAGCAGGCCTCGAACGTCCCCGGCGTCGCCGTCGGCATTGTGCTCAAGGATGGCACCGTGATTTCGGCCGCGGCGGGCGAGTCCGATCGCGAGTCGCATCGCAAGATGCAGCCCACCGATCTCATGTTGGCCGGCAGCACCGGCAAGACGTTCTTCGCAGCCGTCGCCCTGCAGCTCATCGAGGAGGGGAAACTCGACCTCAACGCGCCGATTTCGAAGTACCTCGGCTCGCGTCCATGGTTCTCGCGTCTGCCCAACGCGAAGGACGTCACCGTGCGTCATCTCATGACGCACACGAGCGGCATCATCCGCTACGAGTTCGATGACAAGTTCATAAAGGATTTGCGCGCGAATCCCGGCAAAGTCTGGACGCCCGAAGAAGAGCTCGCGTATCTCTTCGACACCGCCGCGCCGTTTGCCGCGGGCCAGGGCTGGGACTACTCCGACACCAACTACATCGTCCTCGGGTTGATCGTCGAGGATCTGCTTGGCGTAGGCCGGGGCTTGAACGTAGGCCCGGGCTTTAGCCCGGGCACGTACTACGCCGAAATCGACAAGCGCTTCCTCAAACCCATCGGCCTCAAGGGCGTTGTCCCTTCAACTTCCCGCCGCATCCCGGGCCTCGTCCAGGGCTACGCGGGCGCGAACGATCCGCTCGGCCTGGGCGGCGCGGTAATAAAGGATGGCGAATTTGTCGTGAATCCCCAGTTCGAGTGGGCGGGCGGCGGGTTTGCGACGAGCGCCGTTGACCTCGCGCGTTGGGGCCACGAACTGTACTCGCCGAACGGCAAGGCTCTCAGCGCGAAAGCGCGCGCGATGATGATCGACGCTGCCGTTCCCGCGCGTCTCGGCGCCGGATCGAAGTACGGGCTTGGCGTCATCATCCGTCCGCCAGATGTAGGCCGGGGCTTCAGCCCCGGCTCAACCACATGGGGCCACAGCGGCTTCTTCCCCGGCTACCTGTCCGAGCTCATCTACGTCGTCGACACCGGTGTGACGCTCGCGATTCAGATCAACACTTCCGGCCAGCGTAGCCAGGGGAGCGCGAGTCCGCTTCGTGTCCTGTACGCTCTCGCGGAACTCCTCGGAAACGCAAAATAGCTCCAATGCAAAATGGCAAGATTCCGAATCTTGCGATCTTGCAATAGAGCAATTTTGCGATCCGCTGGCTACTTCCAGGGAAGCCGTCGAACGACCGCGACGCGCACAAGGAAGTAGACAATCAGCCCGATCGGCCCGGCGAGAAACGTGAGGACGAGGCACGGGATCACAAAGCCGTGCGGGATGCCGAGGCGCTGCGCGTCGCGCGCTTCCCATGCGCCGACGAAAAGATCCAGGATCAGCGCGTGTTGCCAGCCGGCGACGATGAACCAGGGATCGCTGAGCATTTCGGCGACCTGGTCGAGCGAGCCGAAGCCGCCGCCGACCGGCGTGAAGCGGTCGACCGTGATGTAGATCCAGGCGATCGCGAGCAGCGCCGGCGTCAGGTACGCCGCGATGATGCGCGTCCATTTCCAGCCGGGCGCGAAGACGAGCAGCGCCCATGCCGGCATGACGAGGATGTTCGAGTAGGTGAAGATCTGGCCGGGCGTCACGGGAATCATTCTACGAAGATTGTGGGATTGATAATTGATAAGTGTGGGATTGGGCTTATGCTCTTTCGAAGTGGGTGGCGCCCAATGACCAATTCCCAATCCCTCAATCGCCACTTATCAATCCCACACTTATCACTCCCACAATGT
>SCUN01000204.1 GCA_004297655.1 Acidobacteriota bacterium
GGCACCGACGCCCGCAAGGACCTCGAGCCGCTCATCGGCGGCAAGGTGTTTCTCGAGCTGCACGTGAAGGTCAAGGACGACTGGCGCGACAACGAACGGATCCTGCACGACCTGGGCCTAAGCCGAAAGCGCTGATTCAAAGGTTAGAATGTCTCCGTGCCGTCGCGTCGCATTGACCTCGTCCTCGAGTCGGTCAAACGGCTGCTGCGGCTCGGAGCCACACCCAATCTCCTGAACCTGCTGCTGAAGCAGCATCCGGCCGATCTCGCGCAGATCATCACCGAACTCAGCGAGAAGGACAGCCACACCGCGTTCAACGCGCTCGTTGAACGCAACAGCAAGCTCGCCATGGAAACCGTCTCGGAACTCGGCCCGGAAAAGGGCGCCGAGTTGCTCGCGCTCCGTCCGGCCGACGAGATCGCGCGGCTGATGCAGCTCATTCCGCAGGACGACGCGGCGGCGCTGATCGGGCAGTTGCCGGAGGAGCTGTCGGCGGCGGCGCTTGAGCTCATCAAGCCCAAACCGGGCGTCGGCGTCACGGAGCTCCTCGAATACGAAGAGAAGACCGCCGGCCGCCTGATGAACCCGAACGTCTTCGCGCTGTCGGAGGATCTGACGGCGGGCGAGGCGATCACGGCGCTCCAGACGTCGCGCGACGTCGAGATGGTCTTCTACCTCTACGTCGTCGACAACCGCCGCCATCTGGTCGGCGTTGTGTCCCTGCGGCGACTGTTGCTGGTCACGCCGGACACGCCGCTCAAGCGCATCATGACGACCGACGTCTACAGCGCGCGCGTCGACACCGACCAGGAAGATGTCGCGCGGCAGGTCGCGTCGTACAACCTCCTCGCGCTGCCGATCGTCGACCCCGAGAACAAGCTCGTCGGCCTGATCACGGTCGACGACGTCATCGACGTCATCAAGGAGGAGGCGACCGAAGACGTCCTCCGGCTGGCCGGCGTTTCGGGCGAAGATTCCGTGCTCAGCACGCCGCGGGAGTCGTTCCTGAAACGTCTGCCGTGGCTGCAGATCAATCTGATCACCGCGTTTGTTGCGGCCTACGTCGTTGGGCTCTTCACGAAGACCATCAAGGCGGCGCCGATCATCGCGGCGTACATGCCGGTGGTCGCCGGAATGGGCGGCAACGCCGCGACACAGACGCTGGCGATCGTCGTCCGCGGCCTGGCGCTGGGTGAGCTGACGTGGACGAACGCCCGGCAGGTCGTGATCAAGGAGAGCCTGGTCGGGCTGGGTAATGGCGTGGCGACCGGCGCGGTCGGCGCCCTGATCGTTTGGGGCACCAGCCCCGACCACGATTGGGTCCTCGGCGTGATCCTGGGTCTGGCGATGGTCATCAACATGTTCGTGGCGGCGGCGGCCGGCACGTTGATCCCCTTGGGGCTCCGGGCCCTGAAGGTCGACCCGGCGCTGGCGTCGTCGGTGGTCATCACGACGTTCACGGATGTCTTCGGCTTCTTTTCCTTCCTGGGCCTGAGTACCCTCCTGCTCCGATTCCTGCACGCCGGGTAACCCCGGGGTACAATTGACCGGATGCGCTCATGAAGGTTCTGGCTGCTGATGCCCTGATCCTTCGGACGTATCGCTACGGCGAAGCGGACCGCATCGTGGTCTTCCTGACGGTGGATCACGGGAAGAAGCGGGGCGTCGCGAAGAACGCGTCGAAGTCGAGGCGCCGGTTTGGCGGGGCGCTCGAGCCGCTGACGCGTGGCCGCGCGCACTACGTCGAGCGGGAAGGCCGCGAGCTCGTGCGGCTGGATCGCATCGAGCCGAAGCGGTCGCCGATGCAGACGAGCACGGCACATGAAGCCGATCCGGCGAGCGTGTTGGCGCACGCGAGTTACTTCGCCGAGTTGCTCGACGAGTGGTCGCCGGAGAACGCGGCGAACGACCGGTTGTTCCGGCTCGGCGCGGGCGTCGGCGATGCGTTGGGGCGGGGCGGGTCGATGGAAGCGCTCGCCCGGTACTTTGAGTACTGGTTGCTGAAGCTGGAAGGGGTGTACCCGGCCATTGCGGACACCGACGTGTCGGCCGAAGCGCAGGCGTTCTTGACCGTGGCGCGAAGGATGACGCCGAGGCAGGTGATCAAGCACCCGGTAGGCCGCCGGGCGCTCAGGGAAGTGGAACGGATGCATCAACGCATGATCGCGATGCATCTCGAAAAGGAACTGAAGTCGGCGCGCATCGTGCGGGAGTTGAGACAAGACTTGTGACTTTGCAGGACCTGATCTTCAAGTTGTCGACCTACTGGGCCGCGCAGGGCTGCCTGATTCAGCAGCCGCTCGACACCGAGATGGGCGCGGGCACCATGCATCCCGAGACGTTCCTGCGGGTGCTGGGGTCGAAACCGTGGAACGTCGCCTACGTGCAGCCGTCGCGGCGGCCCGCCGACGGGCGATTCGGCGAGAATCCCAATCGCCTCTTCAAGCACCATCAATTTCAAGTCATCCTGAAGCCCGCCCCTGACGAAATCCAGGATCTGTATCTCCAGAGCCTCGAGGCCTGCGGCGTG
>SCUN01000205.1 GCA_004297655.1 Acidobacteriota bacterium
CAGGGTTGAGACGTGCCGCGCGCTCGGTTAGCCGGTCCCGCTCCTCGGGGGTGCGGGAGCGGCGGACGATGCGCTGCGCGAGTTCGGCGAAGGCCGCGCGGAGTCGCGCGGCTTCGGCCGCGCCGACCGTGCGCCCGACGAGCGAGTCGTCTTCCAGAATCGGGGCCGGAACCACGGGCGCCGACGCGGCCTCGCGCCGCGCTTCCGACTGGCGTTCGCGGCGCTCGTCGCGGCGCTGCCGGCCACGATCGCGGTCGCGCTCCCGGTCGCGATCCGAGCGTTCGCGATCCGGATCGGGCGCGGTGAGCGCGGGCGTGCGGAGGAGCGATACCCAGTCGAACGTGAGATCCGGATGCGTATGCTCGAGCGCTTCCATGACTTCCGGATCGAGCAGGCTGCGGCCGACCTTGCGGTTCGCGGGCGTCCGGAACATGTAGAGCAGGCGCGTTCGCCCGTTCGCCTGACCCGCGGCGGGTCGAAACGAGTGCATGATGAATGTGGTTTCGTACCCGCGCTTGTCGCGGGCGTGTCGCAGGAAAGGCACGGCTTACTTCTTCGCCTTACCCTTGGCCTTGGGCTTGGCTTTCGGTTTCGGCTTGGCCTTGGCCTGGGGCTTGTCCGCCTTCGCCTTCGGCTTCGGCGAGACCGGCGTCGCCGCCTTGGCGGGCGCGGGCTTCGCAGCGGCCTTTTCAATGACGACGGGAGCGGGCGGGGGCGGCGGAGGCGCCGGTTTCGGTTTGGGCGGCGGTACGACCACGGGCAGCGACGCGGCCTTCGAGCCCTTCGACGAGGCGCGAACCGCATCGGGATTGAGGTGCACGCGCACCAGATCGAACTGGTCGTTCACCGGCCGATACGACCAGATCTCGGTCGCCAGCACGCTATTGGCTTCACAGAGCCGGCGCGCGGCGTCCACCGCGAGCACCGGGACGTACAGATGGAACGGCACGCGGGCGCGCGAGAAATGCGTCCATTGCGCCATCGCCTCGAGGTTGTTGGTGGACTCGCCCGTTTCGATTTCGATCAGTGCCGCGACCTTCTTCCCGTCGAGCAGCACCAGATCCGGGTAATAGGTGTGGGAACCGACTTTGACCGGGGCCGACCGTTCGTCCCCAACGTTCGCCAGGACGTCAAACTTGCGCTTGGCCTTGAACTTGGCGTGGAGAAAACGAATCAGCCGGTCGTGCTCAAGCTGTTCGCGGACCGGGCGAACAAAAATAGGCGTCACGGCACGCGTATCCTAGCACGTAGAATCGCCTCATGGCCGGTCGCGCGCATGTTCTGATCGTAGACGACGACCCGATTGTGGGCCAGACCTTTGGGCGCATGCTCACGGTGAGTGGGTTCGACGCCACGGTCACCCATTCGGCGCAGGCCGCCCTCGAAGCGGCCGGGCGGCAACTGCCGGACGTCATCCTCACCGACCTGCGCATGCCGATGTCGGACGGCCTCGATCTCATCACCCGGCTGCGCCGCGACGCCGCGCTGCGCGAGGTTCCCGTGGCCGTCATCACGGGCGACCATTTTCTGACCGAAGAATTCCTCGCCGAGTTGCGCACGTACGGCGCCGCGATCCGCTTCAAGCCGCTTTTTCTGAACGACCTGCTCTCGCTCGTCGAAGGTCTGCTCGCCTCCGGCCACACGGCGCA
>SCUN01000206.1 GCA_004297655.1 Acidobacteriota bacterium
CCTGATCCGCGGCCACAAGGGCGCGATCAAGGACGTCGCCGCGGCGCTCCTCGATTTCAAGCGAGCCGCGCGAGCCCGAGATCTCCGTTTCGCCGTCGCGCACGTCGAACGCGCCGGCGCCGATGTCGGAGATCTTCGCGCGGACGCGGGTGAGCAGCATCTTCGCGTCGGCCACGCCCGTCAGCGTCAGGGATCCGCCGGTCTGGTCGCCGCGGACGACCTCGACGCCGGTGATCTCGGCCGAGCCGCGCGCGGGGTTCAGAAACTCGAGCGCTTTGACCTTGCTGACGACCGGATCGCGCGGCGCGTCGAGACGGACCGTGAGCCGCGAGGGCACCGTCAGCACGACCGAGGCCGTCTGCCGCTCCTCGGGCGGAAACCACATCCGCAGCGTGAGGGACGAGCCCACGCGATCCTCGATCATCTTGGCGGTGTTGGCGATCCCGATCGCCGTGGCTTCATCGGCGCCCGTGGAGGAGACGGTGAGCGTCAGCGCGACATCCGGCCGCGCGTCGCCGATCACCTTGACGCTGCTGTTGACGCCCTCGACGCGCAGCTCGGTGACGTCCGGGCCGATGGCGTAGGTGAACGATCGGGGCGGCGCCGTGAACGAGCTGTTGCCCTTCATTTCCCGCCGCGCGCGGTCGATCAATTTGGAGAACGAGAAGCCCGTATCGCCAGCCTTTTCGGGGGGCGCCGCCAACTGAAACGCGACGACGCCGGCCACGACGAAGGCGAGCGCGATGACTAACTCTCGTTTTCCCATAGACTTGCCTCGAATCTTATAGTACGAAACTCACGCGTGCGTTGGCAGTCGGCGTTCATCTTCCTTCTTTCGGTCGCGCTCATTGCGTGGTTTCTGAGCGGCGTTGACCTCCACGAGCTCGAACGCGTGTTGTCGCGCGCCCATCCGCTGTGGATTGCGGCCGGCACGCTGGCGGTGCTCCTCACATATGTGGTGCGCGCCTGGCGCTGGCAAGTGCTGCTGGCGCCCATCGGCGGCGCGTCGTTTCGCAACAGTTTCCGCATCACCGTGATGGGATTCACGGCGACGAACCTGCTGCCGGGGCGGCTCGGAGAGATCCTCCGGCCGTACCTGGTCGCGCGCGTCGAGCCGCCGAGCGTGGCGGCCGCGCTCGCCACGATCCTGATCGAGCGGCTGCTCGATCTGGCGGCCATCATGATGCTGTTCGGCGTATTCCTCCTCACGACGACCGCGCATGTCGGCACCGACGTGAAGTGGGCCGGCGCCATCGCGTCGGGCACCGCGGTGGTGTCGCTCGGCGTGCTCATCTTCGGCGCGGGCCATCCCGCCGTGCTGCGCCGGTGGTCGGACGCCATCACGGGCCGGCTGCCCGTGCGCGTCGCCGAGGTCGCCGGGCGGTTCCTGCACACGCTGGTCGACGGGCTGCTCGTCATGCGGCAACCCCGCGCCGTCACGGTCGCGGCGGCGTGGTCGGTCGTGCTGTGGCTCTCGATCGCGTTGACCATCTGGTGTTCGGGACTCGCGCTCGATTTGACGTTCGCCTTCCCCGACACGTTCCTCATCGTCATGTATTTGGTCGTCGGCGTCGCGGTGCCGGTGCCCTCGGGGGTCGGCAGCTATCACTTCATGTATCAGCTGGCCGTCACGTCGATGTTCCATGTGAATCGCGACCTCGCGGCGGCCGCGGCGATCGTCACGCACGCGGTGTCGTTCCTGCCGATTTCGGTGCTGGGGGTGGTCTATCTGGCACAAGATGGATGGACGCTCGCGCGCCTGCGCAGCGTGCAATCTGACGGAGGGCGGCGGTGAAGTGTCCGTATTGCGGGCATCTGGGCGACAAGGTCGTTGATTCCCGGGAAAGCAAGGAAGGCGAAGCGATTCGCCGCCGCCGCGAGTGTCTCGAATGCGGACGCCGGTTCACGAGCTACGAGCGCATCGACGAGATCCCGTACATGGTCGTCAAGAAGGACGGCCGGCGGGAGCGGTTCGAGCGTCAGAAATTCGTGGCGGGTCTGCTCAAGGCCTGTGAGAAACGCCCGGTGCGCGTCAGCGCGCTCGAAGCGATCGCCGACAAGGTGGAAGCCGCGCTCCAGGACAAGCCCGAGCGGGAAATGACGACCGAGGAGATCGGCGCCTTCGTGATGGGCGAGCTGAAACATCTCGACAAGGTCGCTTACGTGCGCTTCGCGTCGGTCTACCGCAACTTCCGCGACATCGACGAGTTCAAGAACGAGCTCAACGACCTGCTCAAGGCCAAAGAGTAGCGACCGGTGATGATCCGACGACGCGCGCTGATGACCGGGTTGGCCGTGCTGCTGTCGGCGGCGACGCTGATGGCCGCCGACGTGCGCGTGACGCCGCTCATCGCCGAGGGCCAGGTCTTCGCGTCGTTCACCGCGCCGGACGCGTATTCGCAGGACGTCCGCGAGTCGGTGCAGAGCGGGCTGGCCACGTCGCTGACGTTCTGGGTGGAACTGCGGCAGTCGTCGCTGGTGTGGTTCGATCGCACGCTCGCGTCCGCCACGGTGACGGCGGCGATCAAGTACGACGCGCTGACCGGTTCGTTCCAGGTCACCCGGATGGCCGACGGCCAGGTGCAGTCCTCCGACCGCACGGCCCGGGAAGAGGACGTCAAGAAGTGGGCGACCGAGTTCGAGCGCGTGAAGCTCTCGAACGGCGACGGGCTCGAGCCGAACGGCGAGTATTACGTCCGCGTGCGCGTGCGCGCCACGCCGCGCCGGAACTTCATCCTGTGGCCCTGGGGCCGCGACGACGGCGCCGGCCGCGCGGATTTCACGTTCATTCGATAAGAGTGCCGTGACTGAGCTGTCACTGCTCGAGCCGGACACGCCGCCGCCCGCCGCCGCGCCGCGTCGCCGCCGTCCGTTCACCGACAACCCGCGCCTCATCGGCCTGGCGGTGCTGATCCTGCTCGGGATCCTCCTCGCGCTGTTCTTCCTCGCGCCGCGGACCGATCAACTGCGGCCCGAGTACATCAGCGAAGCCGTCCTCTACGCGCTGTCGAGCGTGTGCCTGGCGCTGATTGTCGCGCTCGTGTTCGTGCTCGCGCGCAACCTGCTCAAGCTGTGGGTGGAGCAGAAGCGCGCGCTCCCGTTCGCGCGCTTCCGCGCCAAGCTCGTGGCGGCAATGCTCGCGATGACGATCGTGCCGGCGGTGCTCGTGCTGCTCATCGGCAGCGAGATCATCACCAGCAGTTCCAAACGGTGGTTCAGCACGCCGGCCGAGGAGCTGGTGCACACGGCCCGCGACATGGCGCAGATCGTGTACTCCGACCGCGCCGCGATCGTGACGGCGCGCGCCGAGCGGCTGGCGTTGTCGCTGCCGCCCGACGCGCTGGGGACGGCCGATCTGACGGTGCTGCAGCCGCGGCTCGCGGCGGATCTGGCCGTGACGTCGAGCGGGCTCGTCGAGTTGTATCGCGTGGTCACGAGCGCGCCCGGCGCGCCGCCCGCGGCGGTGTTCGTCACCTCCGTCGGCGAGTCGTCGATGTCGCAGAATCGCGCGCCGGCGTCGGCCGACCGGCTGGCGACGCGCGTCGCCGTGTCCGGGCGCGCGGAACAAACCCAGGATCAGGTCCAGGACGGGTTGCTCATTCGCGCCGCCGCGCCCGTCCGCGCCAGCGGCGTCGTCGTCGGCGTCGTGGTCGCGACCGAGGCGTTGACGGGGAAGTTGAGCGAGGATGCCCGCCGCATGGCGGACGCCTTCAGCCAGTATCAGCAGCTCAGCGTCCTCCGGGTGCCGCTGCAGGGGTTTTACCTCACGTCGTTCCTGATGGTGACGCTGCTCATCCTAATCAGCGCCACATGGTTCGGGTTGTTCATCGCCAAACGCATCACGCGTCCCGTCCAGATGCTTGCCGAGGGCGCGCGCGCCGTCGGCGCCGGTCAGCTTGATTTGCGCATCGAGCCCGACTCCACCGACGAACTGGGATCGCTCGTGGAGTCGTTCAACACGATGGCCGCCGAGTTGCGCACGAGCCACGAGCGGCTCGACGCGCGGCGCCGGTACATCGAGACGATTCTCGAACGCGCGGCCACGGGCGTCGTGTCGCTCTCGGCCGACGGCCGCGTCCTCACGCTCAACCGCGCGGCGGCCTCGCTCCTTGGACTCGATGACACCGCGATCGGGAAGCCCGCGACGGAGGTGTTCGCGCGTCACGACCTCGCGGCCTTGCAGCCGATCCTCGACACGACGGTGCTCGGCAAGTCGGGCAGCCGCGTCGAGGAAATCACGCTGGCCTCCGACGAGCGCGAGGTCCACCTGGCCGTCGCGGCCACGATGCTCGGCGCGGAGGGCCGCCCGCCCGAGGGCGCGGTGGTCGTGTTCGATGACGTGACGCCGCTCATTCGCGCGGAGCGCGTGGCGGCGTGGCGCGACGTCGCGCGGCGGCTGGCGCATGAGATCAAGAACCCGCTGACGCCGATCCAGCTCAGCGCCGAGCGGCTGCAGCGGAACTTCGCCACCGCGCCGCCGAACGCGCGGGCGCTGGTGGAGGAGTGCACGGCGGCGATCATCACCGAGGTCGAGGCGCTCAAGGGGCTGGTCGACGAGTTCGCGCAGTTCGCGCGCATGCGCGGGCCGAAGCTGGCCGCGGCGGATCTGAATTTCCTCGCGAGCGACACGCTGCGGTTGTATGCCGGCGTGCTGCAGCAGGGCGCGATCAAAGTGGCGCAGGATCTGGCGCCCGGCATTCCGCGCGTGCGGATGGACGTGGAGCAGATGCGCCAGGTGCTCATCAACCTCGTGGACAACGCCATCGACGCGCTCGGCGGCGCGTCGGTGGGTCTCGGGCCCGACGGCCGCGAGCCGCGCGTCGCGGTCTCGACGTCGTTCGATCCGGCGACCGGGATGGTGCGGCTGACGGTCGCCGACAACGGGCCGGGCGTGCCCGCCGCGGATCGCGACAAACTCTTTCTGCCGTACTATTCGACGAAGGGCCGCGGCAGCGGGCTCGGGCTGGCGATCGTCGGCCGCATCATCACGGAACACGGCGGCACGGTCACCGTGACGGATGCCCAGCCGCGAGGCGCGCAATTCATGATCGACTTGCCGGCGGCGTAGGTTACTGATGTCGACCATCCTGATCTGTGATGACGAGGCCGGCGTTCGCTCCTCGCTCGCCGGCGTGCTGCGCGACGAGGGGTACACCGTCGACACGGTGGACAGCGGCGAAGCGTGCCTCGATCAGGTGACCCGGCAAGCCTACGACGTGATCCTGCTCGACATCTGGTTGCCCGGGATCGACGGGCTCGCCACGCTCGAACGGCTGCGCGAGCGCCGCGTCGACGGGCCCGTGATCATGATCTCCGGCCACGGCACGGTGGAGATCGCGGTGCGGGCGACGCGGCTCGGCGCCTTCGACTTCATCGAGAAGCCGCTGTCGATCGACAAAACCGTGCTGGCGGTGCGCAACGCGATTCGCCAGCGCCGGCTGGAGGTTGAGAACCGCGCCCTGAGGGCCCGGGTGGACCGGCCGCTCGTGATCGTCGGCGACAGCCCGATCATGACGTCGCTTCGCGAGCAGATCGCGATGGCGGCGCCGACCAACGGGCGCGTGCTGATTTCCGGCGAGAACGGGACGGGCAAGGAACTGGTGGCGCGCCAGGTCCATGCGATGAGCCACCGGAAGCAGGGGCCGTTCATCGAAGTGAACTGCGCCGCCATCCCCGAAGAGCTCATCGAGTCGGAGCTGTTCGGCCACCTCAAAGGGGCGTTCACCGGCGCGGTCGCCGATCGGCGCGGCAAGTTCGAGCTGGCGAGCGGCGGCACGCTATTTCTTGATGAAGTCGGCGACATGAGCCTCAAGACGCAGGCCAAAGTGCTGCGGGCCCTGCAGGAACAGGTGATCGAGCCGGTCGGCGGGCATTCGAGCGTGCGCGTCGATGTGCGCATTCTCGCGGCCACCAACAAGGACCTGTCGGAAGAGATCAAGGCCGGGCGGTTCCGAGAGGATCTGTTCTTCCGCTTGAACGTGATCCCGCTCGCGGTGCCGCCGCTGCGCGAGCGCGGGAACGACGTCATCCGGCTCGCCGAACATTTCATCTCCGAGTTTGCCGGCGAGTACGGCCGCCGCGTCAAACACCTCGCGCCCGAGGCCCAGCGGGCGATGCGCGCCTACCACTGGCCGGGCAACGTCCGCGAGCTCAGAAACGTGATCGAGCGCCTGATGATCATGGTGCCGTCCGACACCATCGCCGTGGACGATCTCTGGTTTCTGGAGGGGCAGTTCGAGGCGCCGGTCCGCACGCCGTCCGCCGCGCCGGCGCGGCCGACGACCCCCGACGCCGTGGTACCGCTCTACGAGGCGCGCGACACGTGGGAGCGCGAGTACCTGCTCAAGGCGCTCGCCGCCTTCGACGGCAACATGTCGCGCACGGCCGACGCCCTCGGCGTCGAGCGCAGCAACCTCTATCGCAAGATGCGCGGTCTGGGCATCCAGACCAAACGTGAGGATGAATAATGGTCGATGGCTAATGGCCAGTGGTCAATGAAGATCGTCACTGACCATTGGCCACTGACCATTGACCACTAGCTTCGGAGCTTGTTCTCCAGAACTTGCGACTCCGTGAACGTGTCGGCCTGGAGGTACCACGCCGCCGACGCCGTGAGCGCCGCCTGCGGGACGAGGCCGATGATCTCGCTCTCCAGCACGGTCACGCCGTAGCGCTCGGCTTCCCGCTTCACCAGCTCGAACACGCGGAAGATCGGCGTCTTCTCGTAGTTGGTGAGGTTCATCGACACCTGCACGATCCCGCGATCCGCCAGCTCGATGCCCATCGCCTTGACGAACCGCAGGCCGCCCGAACTCTGGCGCACGGCCGACGCGATCTTCTTCGCGACGTCGAGCCGGTTGGTGGCGAGGTTGACGTTGTAGGCGATGAGCGGCATCCGCGCGCCCACCACCGACGCGCCGGCCGACGGATGCGGCTGCGCGGGACCGAAGTCCGGTTTCCACTCCGGGCTGCTCATCTTCTTCGCCAGCCCCTCGAATTCGCCGCGGCGGATGTCTTCCAGGTTGCGCCGCGCCGGCGTCGAAGCGGCGTCCTCGTACAGAAAGACCGGCAACTTGTGCCGCTCGGCGAGCTCGGCGCCCATCTCTCTGGCGATCGTCACGCACTCGGCCATCGTCAGGCCCTCGATCGGCACGAAGGGCACGACGTCAACGGCGCCCAGGCGCGGATGCTCGCCCGTGTGCTGACGGAGGTCGATGGCGGGGAGGGCCGTGTCGAACAGCGCGTGGATGGCCGCGCGAACCGCGGCCGGCTCACCGGCGATCGAGTAGACCGTGCGGTTGTGCGATGCGTCGGGCTTGACGTCGAGCAGACGCGCGCCGGTCGCCCGAATCGCCGCCGCGCATCGATCCAGAACATCCGGCCGGCGACCTTCGCTGATGTTCGGAATGCTCTCGACAATGGCCATCCGGAATTTGTACCACAGGAAGCACTTGTACTCCTCGACGCGGTTTGCTAGACTCGCGAACAG
>SCUN01000207.1 GCA_004297655.1 Acidobacteriota bacterium
AACTCCGTGTTCGTCCGGTCGCGCGTGATGCGCGACGTCACGAAGCTCGCTTCGGCCCGTACCGACGGCGTCGGCCGCAGGCCGAGCGAGGTCGTCACGCGCGTCTCGCGGCCGTCGGCGGCCTCGGCAAAGATCGCGGTGCCGCCGCGCTTGAACTCGACGCGCGCGTTCATCTTCTCGAAGATCGGCGACGTGACCGAGTACGTGCCGCCCCAGTTGCTGACCTCGCCCGGCACGACGAACGCGGCCGGCCCTGCGCTCTTCGACACGGTGTAGGACGCGAAGGCGGCGGGATCGAAATTCACGAACGCGCGCGCGACGTTCGCGCTGAGGGCCCAACCGCCGCGCAATGTCGCGGTCGTATTGACGGACTCGCCGCCTTCGATCGGCTTGGCGCGCCCGAAGTCGCCGTACTTCCAGAGGCGCGTCGGGCCGAAGAACACGGAGCCGGTCTCGAGGAGCGATCCGCGGGCGCCGTAGTAGGTGAAACGGTTGAACGCCCGGAACTCGACCATGTTGTTCCGCGGCACATAGCCTGACTGCGCGTCAAAGGCGCGGCCGAAGCCCGACAATCGATAGTTGAATCCCCAGGTGCGCGCCGTCCGGTCGAACTCCGCCTGGAACATCGGCGACGACGTCCTCGCGCCGTTGCGGTCGGTCCACGAGCCGCCGACCTGGCCGAGCACGTAGTAGAGCTTCTTGAACACGATCCGCGCATCCGCGGCGGCCACGCGATTCGACCCGTCGGGATTCGTGCGGTCCGTGTACGTAATGCCCGCGAGCGAATTCGCGCCCACGTCGCGGCGCACGCGGGCGATGTTTGACCATGTGTCGCGCGCGCCGCCCTGGTCGAACGCGGACAGCACGGCAAACCCCGTCTTGCCGATCTTGCCCGTGATCTTCCCGCCGCCGATCGGATCCACGATCCGCCGCGTGTAGACCAGCTGGTTCGGCGTCGAGAAGAGCTCGATGCCTTCGAGGAAGAACGGCCGCTTCTCGGCGAAGAAAAGCGCGAACCGTTCGTTGACCGTCACCTGCGCCGCGTCCGATTCGACCTGGCTGAAGTCCGGATTGAGCGTCGCGTCGATCGACGTGTTGGTGAAGCCGAGGCGCAGGTTGGCGCCCATGCTCACATCCGGCGACGGCCGCGAGAACGTCGTCGCGCCCGTGCGCGTGCCGTTGGCCGCCGCGGTGACAAACGGCTGTAACTCGGTGACCACGCCGCGCTGGACCTCGCTGAGCCCGCTCATCTGCCCGGACTGCGCGAGGAAGCTCGCCACCCGGCGCGCGTCGGTCCACGTGTCTTCGCGCCCGGTGCGCTGCGTCTTCCGCAGGATGTTCACACCCCACTTCGCGCCCGACATCGATGGATAGCGCAAGCTCTTGAACGGAATCCGGACTTCGACGACGTAGCCGTCGGCGGTGAGCCGGCCCTTGGAGTCGAACTGGTAGTCGGGACTCAGATCGACCGAGCCGTTCATGCCCATCATGCGGCCGGCGTTGAAGCTGCCCTCGGTCTGCACGCCGTCTTCCTGCACGCCGAGCGGATTCACGCCGAAGATGAACGCCCGGCGCCGGTCGTTGAACGTGTCGAGAAAGATGCGGACCGAGTCGTCGAGGCCGATATTGTCGCGGTCCGCATTCGTCGCGCGGATCGATCCGGGCGACGAGTCGTGCGCGATGATGCCGAAGTAGAGCGCCGAGGGCGAATACCAGACGAGGACGTCGGTCTGCTCGCTCGCCTTCTGGCCGTCAACTGGACGGTATTCCGAGAAACCCGTCAGCCGCGTCGCCTGTTGCCAGGCTGGCTCGTCCAGCCGGCCGTCGATCGTGGGCGCCTGCTCGATCCGGGGAATGTCGAAGCCGGGCGCGCCGGCGCCTTGCACCGTGCGGGGTTCGGGCGACCGCGGCGCCGCCGGCCCCGCGGGGGCGGACGACGGAACTTGCAGCGCGATCAGAGTGCAGAGAATTGCCGGAAAGATCACCTTGGGATTCTACTTGCACCACGCGTGATGGTGAGAGAATCGGCGGCATGAATCGCTGGCTCAACGCCGTCGCCGTTCTTGCGTTCATCGTCGCGCCCCTCTCGGCGCAGAAGTCCGCGCCGCGTCCGCTGGCGCCGGGCGACATCGACGACATCGCGGCGCTCCTGAAACTCGAAGACACCCGCGCGTTCGACGAGGCGGAACTGGGACGGATCCTGAAATCCGCGCATCCCGAGGTGCGACGGCGCGCGGTGATGACGCTGGGTCGGATCGTCAGCGAGAAAGCGCGGCCGATGCTGGCGGCGCTCGTCGACGACAAGGACCCGGAAATCCTCGCCACCGTCGCGTGGGCAATGGGCCAGCAGAAGGACCCCGGCGCCGTGGCGTGGCTCGGCCGCGTGCTCAACGACGCGCGCACGCCGGCGGCCATCGGCAAGGAAGCGGCACAGGCCCTCGGCAAGATCCGGTCGCCGGAAGCTCACGCGGCGTTGGCGACCTACCTCGCCAACGCGCCGCTCAACGCGGCCGCAAGCGTCGTCGGTGAAGCGCTGCTGTCGACGGGACGATTCACGACGAAGGAAGACATCGCGCCCATCCTCCGCTGGGTGAAAGCCTCAAATGCCCAGGTCCGCTGGCGCGCGGCCTGGGCGCTCTACCGGCCGAGGAATCCGCTGGCCACGCCGCACCTGCTGGCGATGACGACCGACAGCTCCGCGGAAGTCCGCTTCTGGTCGATGCGCGGTTTGAACGCCGCCGTGGTCGCGCAATCGTCGGTCGCGCCCGCCGACGCGTCTGCCCGCCTCCGGCAGGCGCTCAACGATCCGGATCGACGGGTGCGCACCGAGGCACTCTCGACACTCGGCGCGTTCGACGCCACCGCCCGGCTTGGATATGACGATGACGCGACCGTGGCAGCGGAGTTGAAGATGCTCGAGTCGAGCGACACCTGGTTGTCGGTGCCGGCCGCTCAAGCGCTGGCGCGGCACACCTCGCGGGCCGCCGAGATCGTCCCAGCGCTTCTCGCCGCGAGCACCCCGGCCAAACCGAGGGCGCTTCGAATCACGGTGCTGCCGGCGCTGGTGGCCATGGCGCCGGATGCCGCGCGCGCGCTCGCGGCATCGCTCGCCGCTGAGGACAACACCACAGCAAAGAACGCATCAGCGGCGGCGACGCGCCAACTCGACGCGGCGGCGGCCCGGGCCGCGGGCGCCGGTCAGGCCGGAGCTGGGCGCGCCGGCGGCGCCGGGCGTGGCGCCGCTCAGCCGCCCGTCTATGTCGCCAGGCCGGATGCGGAATATCAC
>SCUN01000208.1 GCA_004297655.1 Acidobacteriota bacterium
CCTCGCCGCCATAGCGTTTCACGCCATCGACTTTGATTTGCGGCGCGGTCTTCGGCATCACGATCACGGCCGGCACGCCCAGCCGGTGCGCCGCGAGGGCGACGGCCTGGCCGTGATTGCCAGAACTGTAGGTCACGACGCCGCGTTTGAGCGCTTCGGGTGCGAGCGACGCGATCGCGTTCGACGCGCCGCGGATCTTGAACGCGCCCGCCGGCTGATGATGCTCGCACTTCAAGAGCAGCGAGCGTCCGGCCAGATCGGAGAGATCGAGCACCGGCGTGCGGCGCGCGAACGCGCGAACGCGTCCGGCCGCCGCGCGCAAATCGTCGAGGGACGTCAACGTCATTGCAGTGCGATTGTATGGTGTAGTCTGGGACGAATGCGACTGACGCGACTTCTCGCCACGGTGGTGTCCGCATGGGCGCTCGTGGAAACGGCGGCATTCGCGCAACCGGCGCCGTCGCCCGTCAAGAAAGACACGCGGATTCCCATCGCCGTGTTCGATGCGCGCGGCGTGCTGGCGCGGCTCGGGCAGGACGCGACGACGGCGGCGGGGCTCTCGACATCGGTGTTCACGCTGCCGGCGTCCGGCTACGGCGGCGCGGCCGGCGCGCACGTGTACCTGCTGCGGCGACCGTCATTCGCGCTCGGCGTCGGCGGCGAAGCGATCCTGGCGCGTGCCAGTCGCACGCTGACCGATTCGAGCGGCAAAGCCACCGGCGCCGTGATCCATCGCCGGCTCCGCGCGCTGTCCGGCCAGCTCTCGCTCAACTTCGGCCGCCGCGCCGGCTGGAGCTACCTCACCGCCGGGATGGGCCCGACGTCCTTCGAGTCGTACCTCGACGGCGCGACGCCCGACGGCCTCCGTCCCAACTCGCTCAACTTCGGCGGAGGCGCTCGATGGTTCAACTTCAAGCACCTCGCCTTCACCGCGGACATGCGGTTTTACGCCACAAAACCAGCCCTGGCCACGCCGAACACCGCCCCCCGCGTGCGCCGCAACCTCATCGTCTTCTCCGCGGGAATCGCCATCCAATAGCTGATAAGCTAGCTGTTTGAAAGGACAGCAGATTTGAGCAAGGACGACCTCATTGATGTGCAAGGCACCGTCGTCGCCGTTCACAGCGGCGGGTTGTATCGCGTGCAGGTGGATGCGGGCCACGAAGTGTTGGCCCAGCTGAGCGGCCGGATGCGCCGCTTTCGCATCAAGGTCGTGCCCGGAGATCGCGTCACAGTCGGCGTTTCGCCGTACGACCCGGTCCGCGGCATCATCACCTTCCGCGCTCGCTAGCTCGACCAGACATTGACCGATAACCACGTCACTCCCGGTCCGCGACGACGACGTCGCCGCGGCCGCGGGAGGGGGGCCGCCTCCGAAGGCGCGTCCGCCGTCGCTTCAACGGATCACGCACCGAAAAGCCACGCGCCGCACCACCGGCCGGCCGCGCCGGCGAAACAGAAAGTCTTCCGCGGACCGGCGCCGATCGACCCGTCGAATTCGCGGCCGAGCGCGCCCTTCGATCCGTCGCCGCTCGCCTTCGCGTCCCTGCCGATCGATCCGTCGCTGCGTGACGCGCTCGATCAGCGCGGCTTCGTGCAGACGACGCCGATTCAAAGCGCCGTGCTGCCGTACGCGCTCGACGGCAAGGACGTCATCGGCTGCGCCGAAACCGGCACGGGCAAGACCGCCGCGTATCTTCTTCCGATCCTCACGACCCTCCTTCGCAAGGACCGCGAAGACGGCGTCACCGGCTCGCGCGGCTACACGCGCGCACTCATCCTTGCGCCGACGCGCGAGCTCGCGACGCAGATCGACGACGAGATCCAGGGCTTCGCGTATCACGCGCCGATTTCGAGCGTCGCCGTTTACGGCGGCGTGCCGATGGAGCCGCAGGAACGCGCGCTCAAGGCCGGCGTCGACATCGTCGTCGCCACGCCGGGGCGGCTGCTCGATCATCAGCGCAGCAAGGTCGGCGACTACTCGAAGCTCGACACGTTCGTCCTCGACGAAGCGGATCGCATGATGGACATGGGCTTCTGGCCCGACGTCCGCCGCATCGCGGATCTGCTGCCGCCGTCAAGCAAACGCCAGACCATGCTGTTTTCGGCGACGATGCCGGATGAAGTGATGAAGTTCGCGGACGCGCTCGCGCCGGGCGCGATCTTCGTGCAGGTCGGCTCGCGCCGCGGGCCGGCGCACACAATCACGCACGAAGCGCGCGTCATGCAGTTACGCGACAAGATTCCATTTCTCGCGAAAGTGCTGCGCCGCGGGCACACGACGGCGATCGTGTTCGTCAACACCAAGATCGGCTGCGACCGGCTCGCCACGCAGTTGCGCCGGCTCGGCCTGCACGCCGAAGCGATTCACGCCGACCGGACGCAGGAAGCGCGCACGCGCGCGCTCGAGGCGTTTCGCTCGGGGCGGATCCGCGTGCTCGTCGCCACCGACGTCGCCGCGCGCGGTCTCGACATCGACGACATCGGGCTGGTCGTGAACTACGAAGTGCCGCGCTCGCTCGACACGTACGTGCATCGCGTCGGCCGCACGGGCCGCAAGGAACTCGCCGGCCACGCGCTCACGCTGGCCGAGCCGAGCGAGCAGTACCTGCTCAACGGCATCGAGAAATCGTTCGGTCTGACATTTATTGAGTAGGCGGCGGCGCTTCCTGAAATTCCCTCGCCAGCTTCACGAACTCCCCCTCCGGCGCCAGCTCGCAGTAGGCCTTCCAGTGGGGCCGCGCCTCGGCTGAGCGGCCGAGTTTCTCCAGCGTCACCGCCAGATAGAAATGCGCTTCCGGATATTCCGGGTTGATCGCGAGCGCGTCGCGGTATGACGTCACCGCTTCGGCGTAGCGCGCCAGATCGTGATGGATGTTGCCGAGGTTGAAGTACGCCTCGAAGCAGTCGGCGTCGAGCCGGATCGCGCGCTCGTAGAGCGCTTCGGCCTCGACGAGCTGATCGCGTTCGTAGTGGATGTTCGCGAGGTTCACGAGCGCGGGCACGAGCACCGGGTCGAACATCAGCGCCTTGCGGTAGGCGGTGCACGCCGCGTCGAGGTCCGGATCGTCGCCGTCGTCGAACTCCGCGCCTTCGAGGAAGAACTTGGCGGCCATCGTGTAGTTCGCCGCCTGGATGCGCTCTTCACGGTTGGAGCTTGTCAGGCCGGTTTCCAGCGGGTTCGGGTCGGAGAGCGCTGGCGACGACGTGGCCGGACGAAGGGTCAGAACGCGGGTCGGCATGCGGTCGGAGCGCGTGGCGGCCTGGAAGTCGAACGTCAGCTGGCCCTGTCGCTCGGCGACGAGTTCGCGCATCGCGGCGTTGAGTGGAATCCCCCGCTCGAGGTCCGAGGCGGCCTGCTTGAGGACGTGCAGGTCGGTGAACGAGTAGTAGCGCCCCGCCACCGGGCGCACGAGGCCGCACTTCGCGAGGTACCGAAGGTGGTCGTCACGGAGCAGCGGGTACATTCCGCGAAGGTCCTTGGACGAGTAGTACTGCCCCCGGAGTGTCTCGGCGTCGGGCAAGCCGGCGGCGCGGCAAAGCTCATCCTCGGTCACGACGAGCGTGACTCGCGCGGAGCCCTCGCGGGCCAGGACGCCGCCGAGCCGGGCGATGATGGCCCGGGCATCGCGCCGCGTGAGCAGGGCGAGCTTGCCGCTGATGGCGACGATTTGGCCACCGAACAGGTGTTCGGGAGTTTGTGGCGCGGGAAGGCTCACGGCGCCCACGATACCGTACCGGCCGTCCCCGAAACGCCCGGTTTTGGCTGTGCCGATGTCCTGAACAGGACGCTATAATCCACGGACTCAGTTGCAATTACAGGAGACTCGAATGTATTCACGCGTTTGGCGTTCCTTACTTATTTTGATGATGGTGCTCGGTGCCGCACCGGCCTTCGCCCAGCAGTCCGGGATGATCGTCGGCAAGGTCACCAGCCCCGACGGCAGTGCCATCCCCGGCGTCACTGTCGAAGCCCGCTCCACCGTCCTGCCGGGCGTTCGCTCGGCGGTGACCGATGCGGCCGGCACCTACCAGTTGCCGGCGCTGCCCCCGGGTGATTACGACGTGCAGTTCACCCTGCAGGGCATGCAGACGGTGACGAAGAAGGTCGCGGTCATCCTCGGACAGGAAGCCGTGGCTGACGCCCGGATGTCCGTGCAGGCGGTCAGCGAGAGCGTGACCGTGACGGCCGCCAAGACGTTCGCGGACAAGTCGTCCGCGGCGATCACCAGCAACATCTCCTCGTCGCTCTTCACCCAGCTCCCGATGGGCACGGAGTATCGTGACCTGATCCGGCTGATCCCCGGCGTGCAGGTGACGCCGGACACGACGCGCGGCCCGAGCTCGGGCGCGAGCGGCCAGGACAACGTGTACAACTTCGACGGCGTCAACGTCACGCTGCCGCTCTTCGGCACGCTGGCATCCGAGCCGGCGACCCACGACATGGCGCAGATCGCCGTGATCAAGGGCGGCGCGCGCGCGATGGACTTCAACCGCGCCGGCGGCTTCAGCGTGGACTCGGTCAGCAAGTCCGGCACGAGCCAGATCAAGGGCGAGGCGTCGTACCGTTTCCAGACCAGCGACATGGCGGCGAAGCTCAACAACTCGTCGCTCTCGCGCTACAACCAGAACCGGTCCTGGACGCAGGCGAGCGTCGGCGGCCCGGGGATCAAGGACAAGGTCTTCTACTTCGGCTCGTACTACATGCCGTATCAGTCGCGCGACAACCGGTCGAACGCGTACGGCGAATTGCCGGACTACAGCTCGCGGCGCCACGAAGGGTTCGGCAAGTTGACCGTGAGCAACCGGTCGCTCCTGCTGAACGGCAGCTACCGCCAGTCGAAGCGCCTGGACAAGAGCGATCTGTTCGGCGCGGCGACCAACCCGACCACCGGCTCCGGCAGCCAGTCCTCGCAGAAGATCATCACCGGCGACGGCTCGTGGATCATCAACAACCGCAGCTACGTGACGTTCAAGGCGACCTACTTCGGCAACCCGTACGAGAGCCGTCCGGACAACATCTCGCCGGCCATCGCGAGCACGACCGTCGGTTCGATGCTCGACATCAACGCGCTCGACACGCAGGGTGCGCTGAACGTGCCGCTCGCCAACTCGACCAACGCCGCGGCCAACGCCTTCCGGCAGATCTACATCAACCGCTACGGCTTCCTCTGCACGGCCGACAAGGTCATCAACACGACCAGCTCGTGCAACGCGAGCACGGTCGGCCAGACGGTCGGCGGCGGTCTGACGGGCTACGGCTCGTTGTTCGACAAGGACAACTTCTTCCGCAAGGCCGGCCAGGTCGCCTACAACCTGAACTTCGACACGGGCGAGGCGCGGCACGACCTGCACGTCGGCTACCAGAAGTACGTCGACTGGGAAGACCTCACCCGCAACTCGAACGGCTGGGGTTCGATCTCGGTCCTCGGCGGCGCCACGAACGCGCCGGCCGCGGCCGGCGGACAGCCGATCTTCTTTCAGGCGGCGTTCCAGCAGCAGACGACGGGCATCATTCCGAAGATCCACTCGGAGTACCGCTCGGAGTCCTTCGAAGTGAACGACGCGATCAGCTACAAGCGCTTCTCGGCGAACATCGGCGCGATTTTCAGTCATGACGAGCTCTTCGGCCAGGGTCTCAACAAGGCCGACGGCACGCCGTCGGGCTTCATCAAGGCGACGGGCAACCTCCCGGAACTCCGCAAGTACCGCGAGTACGAGATTCCGTGGAAGAAGCTGATCCAGCCGCGCGTGAGCGCGACCTACGCGTACGATGGCGAGAACACGATCTACGCGAGCTACGGCCGGTTCAACCCGGCGGCCAGCTCGCTGCCGCGCGCCGCGTCGTGGGACCGCAACCTCGCGGTCACGATCAACGGCTACTTCGACGCGAACGGCCGTCTGACAGGCACCGACGTGAACGCCAGCTCGACCGGCAAGCTCTTCGTGCCGAACATGACGCCGCGCCGGATCGATGAGTTCATGGTCGGCACCGCGCGCACGTTCGGTCACGGCGTGTCGGGCCGCGTCTACTGGCGCTACAAGCACGGCACGCACTACTGGGAAGACACGAACAACAACGCCCGGATCGCGTTCCGTACGGCGGCGACGCCCTCGAGCGTGCCGAACGACTACTACATCAGCGACCTCGGCACCCAGCTCGCGGCGCTCGGCGGCAGCCAGAACAGCTACGTGATCGCGGAGCTCGACGGCGCGTTCACGAAGTACTACGAGACGACGGCCGAGTTCAACTGGAACGGCCGGCGGGCGACGGTAGGCGGCTCGTACACGTGGAGCCACTACTTCGGCAACTTCGACCAGGACAACACAACCGGCGCCGGCGGCAACGACGCGAACATCTTCATCGGCTCGTCGAACGTCGGTGACGGCGGCGGCCGCCAGCTGTGGGACCTCAAGGAAGGCAACCTGCACGGCAACCGTCCGCACGTCTTCAAAGCGTTCGGCACCTACCAGCTCCCGTGGTCGGGCAGCGTCGGCTTCTACGCCCTCGCGCAGTCGGGCACGTCCTGGGAAGCCTGGGATCGCCGGGTCTACTCCGCGGTGATCGGCACGTCGACGAGCGAGACCATCCGCTTCGCGGAACCGGCCGGCTCCCGCATGACGCCGAATCACTACCAGGTGGACCTCAACTACACGCACCACATCAACTTCGGCGCCCGCCGGCTCGATCTCGTGGCCGATCTCTACAACATCGGCAACAAGCAGACCGGCTACAACCCGAACCCCGTGGTGAGCTCGGCCACCTTCGGCCAGTACTTCAACCTGTATCCGCCGCGCCGCCTCGAACTCACGGCGCGTTTCAAGTTCTAGTACTCACACGAAGGGCCCGGCGACCATCACCGGGCCCTTCGTGTGTACACGTGAATTGCAGGATTGCTCTATTGCGAGATTGCAGGATTCGGAATTGAAAGATCTTCCAATAGGAGATTTGGAATCTTGCGACCTTGCATTAGAGCGATTCTGCAATTCAGCGTCTAGTAAACAACCGCTCCCTTTCAATGAGCGGGCGCGTCGTCGCGTCGGCGGCGCGGCGGGCGGCGGCGATTCGGGCGGCGGCGTCGGGCTCGTTCAGCAGGACGCTGACCTGCGCGCGCTTGAAGAGCGCCATCGCGTAGCCCGGCGATGAGGGCGTGACGCGATCGAGGGCGTCGCGCGCGTCGGCGAACCGCCGCGCGGCCAGGTACAGCACGCCCAGGTCCAGGTCGTTCTGAAACGTGTCCGGACGCAGCGCGCGCGCCCGCTCGAACGCGGCGGTCGCGGCCGGCGTGTTCCCCACCGCCATCGCGTACCGGCCGTCATGCAGCGACCGGTAGAACGTCACGTCATCGGACGCCGGCGCGATGGCCTGCGCGCGCGCAAACGCGCGGTCGGCATCGGCGCGACGGCCCAGCATCGAGTACGACGTCGCCAGTTGGAGCGCCGCCGCGAGGTTCTGCGAGTCTGCTGCGAGGACCTTCGAGAGGACCGGCAGCGCCTCCGCGTAACGGCTTGCTGAAAACAGCGACGAGGCCTGCACGAGCAGCGCCAGCGTCGGCAACATGTCGGCGGCGCGCGGCGCGTCCTTGCGAATCACGGGCTTCGGTCCGCCGCTGACGTAGCCGAGGCTCGCCAGCTTCTGGCGATCGGCCGCGCTCATCGACGCGGGCTCGGCCGCCGCGCCCGGCGTCGGCACCGGGTAGTCGTACACGGCGTTGCGCACTGACTCCGGCAGCGCAGGTCCGGCCGCAAGATCGCGCGACTCGCGCGGATCGGCGTCCAGGTCGTAGCCCTCGACACGTCCAGAGAGGATCGCTTTGTGATGCCCCGCGACGGCCATCACCTGCGGCTGCCACCCGTACTCGAGAAACGGCTTCATGGCTTCACCCAGAACGGCTGCGCCGTTCATCGGTAATCGGCGAAGTGAAATCTGCGATTTCAGACCGGCGAAATCGAGCAATGTGTCATGGATCACACGCGCGCTGACCGGTGCTGACTCGACGCCCGGCTCGATTCCCGGAC
>SCUN01000027.1 GCA_004297655.1 Acidobacteriota bacterium
CGAATACCAGCGCGACAACACGTGCTTCTCGTTCGTCGAAGTGCTGTCGACGTGCCCAACCAACTGGGGGATGTCGCCCGACGAAGCCGACAAGTGGCTCGAGACCGACATGATGCCGTATTACCCGCTCGGCATTTTCAAGCAGCCGGAGGCGCCCCGTGCAGACTGAGACCAGCGTCATGACGGACACGGAAGTGCTGATGGCGGGGTTCGGCGGGCAGGGCACGCTCCTCGCCGGCAAAGTCCTCGCGCAGGCGAGCATGGAGTTCGGGCGCGAAGTCAGCTGGCTGCCGTCGTACGGCCCGGAGATGCGCGGCGGCACGGCCAACGTGATCGTGTGCATCGCATCGACGCCGATCGGCTCGCCGCTGATCGAGAGCCCGCGCGGGCTGATCGTCATGAACCTGCCGTCGATGGAGAAGTTCGCGCCCAAAGTGCGGCCCGGCGGCGTGATCGTTGTCAATCAGTCGCTTATCGATCGTGATCCGCATCGCGACGACTGCACGGTCGTGAAGGTGCCGTCGCGCGAGCTTGCGCAACAGGCGGGCTCGGTCCGCGCCGCGAACTTCGTGATGCTCGGCGCGTATGTCGGCGCGACCGATGTCGTGCCGGCGGAGGCGGTCGAGCAGGCGATCGCCGAGGAGTTCGCCGGTGACAAAGCCAGATTCATCGCCTCGTCGGTGGCGGCGTTTCGCGCCGGAATGGAAGTCGGCCGGCGCGCGTTGCGCTGAGGCCCGGGAGACGGTATGTCCAAAGTGCTGATGAAGGGCAACGAAGCGCTGGGCGAGGCCGCGATCCGCGCGGGCTGCGTGCATTTCTTCGGCTATCCGATCACGCCGCAGACCGAAGTGCCCGAGTATCTGGTCAAGCGTCTGCCCGAAGAAGGCGGCGCGTTCGTGCAGGCGGAAAGCGAGGTCGCCGCGATTCACATGGTGTACGGCGCCGCGGGCGTCGGCATCAAGTGCATGACCTCCTCTTCGTCGCCGGGCATCAGCCTGATGGCCGAGGGCATGAGCTACCTTGCCGCCTGCGAGCTGCCGTGCGTTGTCATCAACATCATGCGCGCCGGCCCCGGGCTCGGCGGCATCCTGCCGGCGCAGAGCGACTATTTTCAGGCGACGCGCGGCCACGGCCACGGCGACTACCAGCTGATCGTGCTCGCGCCCTCGTCAGTGCAGGAAGCCGTCGACCTGATGGTGCTCGCGTTCGAGCTCGCGGAGAAGTATCGCAATCCGGTGATGGTCTGCGCCGACGGCATGATCGGCCAGATGATGGAGCCCGTGGAGTTTCCGGGCGTCGGCCGCGGTGAGCCGTTCAAGGCCAACACCTGGGAACTGACCGGCGCGAAAGGCCGCGCCCGCCGCATCGTCAATTCGCTCTACCTGGCGCCGGAAGAGCTGCAGCAGCACAACGTCCATCTCAAGGCGAAGTACGACCGGATCCATCGCGACGAGATGCGGTCGGAGCTTTACCGCGCGGAGGAACCGTACGATCTGCTGCTCGTGGCGTTCGGCACCATGGCGCGGATCTGCAAGACCGCGATCGATGAAGTCCGGAAGGAAGGGCTGCGCGTGGCGCTGTTCCGGCCGATCACGCTCAACCCATTTCCGACGCCGGCGTGCCGCGCGGCGATGGACGCGATGGGCGCCGACGGCCGCGTGCTGACGGTCGAGATGAACATGGGGCAGATGGTGCACGACGTGCGCTACGCGGCCGAGGGCTCGCGCCTCGTCGAGTTCTTCGGTACGGCGGGCGGCATCGTGCCGTCGCCCGATCAAGTGGCGTCAGAGATCCGGAAGCGGCTGACGGTCGCCAAGGGGTGGGGCACCGGCCGGTGCCACGACGCGCAGCCCGACGGGGTGCCGTGTCCGTTTCCCGACGGCGTCTGCGAAACCTGCGGCCGGAGTTGACCGGCCGAAAAACGTATACCATCGGTCCGCACCGTCCAGGAGAGCAGACCGATGACCCGTCGCACGCTCGTAATCGCCCTCGCCGCGCTGACCACCGCAGCTCTTGTGACGCTGCGGGCACTCGACGCGCAAACGCCGCCGGCCGGCGACCACACCGCGCATCTCAAGGCGTGGGACACGCACAAGACGCTCGCCCAGGCCTCGCCCTACAAGGCGATGACCTGGTCGTACCTCGGACCGACCAATATCAGCGGACGCATGACCGACGTCGCCGTGGCCGATCACGGCGAGTCGCGACGCCTCTACGCCGGCAGCTGCTGCGGTGGCGCGTGGGCGTCGGACGATCTCGGCCAGACCTGGCAGCCGATCTTCGAGAATCAGGCGTCGACGAGCATCGGCGCCCTGGCCGTCGCGCCATCCAACCCGGACATCCTGTGGATCGGCACGGGCGAGTCAAACATCTTCCGCAGTTCCTACACCGGCGTCGGCGTGTTTCGGTCGACCGACAACGCGAAGACGTTCCAGCACATGGGGCTCACCGACACCGGCACGATCGGCCGCATCGTCGTCCATCCGACCAACCCGGACATCGTCTACGTGGCGTCCGCGGGGCAGGAGTGGATGGAAAACCCGATGCGGGGTGTGTTCAAGACCACCAACGGCGGCCGCACGTGGACGCACGTCCTGAAGATCAGCGCGAAGACCGGCGTGAACGATCTGGCGATGGATCCGAAGGATCCCAACACGCTTTATGCCGCGGCGTGGCAGCGTCAGCGGCGGAAGTGGAACGACCCACGCGTTGAAGAAGGCTTCAACGAGAGCCTGATCTACAAGTCCACAGACGCCGGCAAGACGTGGACGAAGTTGACGAATGGGTTGCCGCCCTCGAACAAGTCGGGGCGCATCGGACTGGCTGTCGCGCCGTCGAACGCCGATGTCGTCTACGCTTTCTACGATAACTACGAATGCGACACGCGCGCGGCGAGCCCCGATGCGCAGGGCCGCGGCGCGAATCCCGGCGGCAGCGCCGCACGGTGCCCGATCATCGGGAACCAGGTTTACCGGTCGAACGACAAGGGCGCGAGCTGGACGCTCATGAGCGGCCAGGGCGACGCGCAACGGGCATTCATGAAGGGGATGTCGAACACCTACGCGTGGGTGTTCGGCAACATCCGCGTCGACCCGACCGATGAGAACACGATCTACACGCTCGCGCTTGGCGTCAGCGTGTCGAACGATGGGGGCAAGACGTTCCGGCGCTTCGGCGGGAACATGGGCGGCGACAACCACGCGATGTGGATCGATCCGAAGAACACCAAGTTCATGCTGAGCGGCAACGACAGCGGTTTCCGCGTGACGACCGACGGCGGCGCCACGTGGCGGCGCGCGAATCTGCCGACCGAGACCTTCTTCGACATCGCGTTCGACATGGACACGCCGTTTCACGTCATCGGGTCCGTGCAGGATCATGGCAGTTACCGCGGCGTCGTCGATATCCGGAACGGCCGCGACAACCTGAAGCCGGTGCCGTTCGAGAACGCGCCCGGCGGGGAATACACCACACACGAGATCGACCCGAGGAACTCGAACATCGTCTATTCCGACAAGCTCAGCCGGACCGACCTGAGTATTCCCGCCGCGCCGCGAGGCGGACAGCCGGGCCCGCCCGCCGGAGCTGCGCCGGCAGGCGCGGGAGCGCAGGCGGGGCCGCGCCGAACGACGAATATCCTGCCGGCGGTCGAGCCCGGTGAAGACCCGCTACGCATGCAAGTGCTCGCGCCGATCCTGCTCTCGCCGCACGATCCGGACACGGTCTACTTCGGCGCGCAGTCGCTCTATCGCTCGAAGAACCGCGGCGATACCTGGGAGAAGCTGACCCAGGACCAGAGCTACAACGACAAGTCGCGGATCGGCGACATCCCTCACCAGCTCATCATCACGATCTCGGAGTCGCCAAAGAAGAAGGGGCTCGTCTACACGGGCACCGACGATGGGCGGCTGTATCTGTCCATTGATGAAGGCAAAGAGTGGACCGAACTGACCTCCCGTCTTTCGCCGAAGAAGGAGTGGATCGGGAAAGTGCTGGCATCGAAGTACGACGAGGGGACCGTCTACGTCGCGCAGCAGGGTCGCTACGACGAGGACTTCGCCGTTCGCCTGTACAAGTCGACCGACTTCGGCAAGACGTTCAAGAGCATCGCCGGCAACATTCCGGGCGGTCCCATCAACATGATTCGCGAGGATCCGGATTCGCCCAACGTCCTCTACGCGTCGAACGATTTCGGCGTGTATGTGACGACCAACGGCGGCGCGCGATGGGAAGTGCTCGGCGGCAATCTGCCGTCGGTCAACGTCATGGACTTCATCATCCATCCGCGCGACCGCATGCTGGTGATTGCGACGCACGGCCGCGGCGCGTGGACGATCGATGTGAGCGCGTTCAAGAACCGGTAGGCGCCGCGCCGGCGGCCCGGTCCGCCTACTGTCCGCGAATCGCCAGTTGCGGATCGATCTTCGCTGCGCGCCGCGCCGGAATCCAGCAGGCCGTGAGGCCGACCAGCGCCATCAGCGCGGAGACGCCGATCACGGTGACGGGATCGTCGGTCGCCACGCTGTAGAGCAGCCCCCGGATGAACCGCGTCGTGAGGACGGCGCCCGCGGCGCCAAGCACCAGACCCACGACGAGCAGCACGCCGCCCTCGGACAGCACCATCCGCTGGATCATGCCGCTATTGGCGCCGAGGCTCATGCGGATGCCGATCTCGTTCGTGCGCGCGCTCACTGAGAACGCCAGCACGGCGGCAATGCCGATCGCCGCGATCACCAGCGCGAGCAGGCTGAACGACCCGATGAGCATCGCGTTGATGCGCCGCGGCCCGATGCTCTCGTCGCGGATCGCCTCGAGCGGCATGAGCTTCTCGATCGGCTGCTGCGGGTCG
>SCUN01000028.1 GCA_004297655.1 Acidobacteriota bacterium
TGCACGCGCTGGGCGGCCTGCGGACTGCTGTTCGCGTTGTGAGGCCCCAGGTGGCAATTCGGGAACTCACGCAGCCGGCTCGAGGCCGGGAGCGGCTCGACCTCGAACACGTCCAGCGCCGCGCCGGCGAGTTGGCCGCTCGCCAGCGCGCGAACGAGCGCCGCTTCTTCGACCACGGGTCCGCGCGACGTGTTGATCAGGAACGCGCCGCGCCGCATCTGGCCGATGGTCGCGTCGTTCATCAAATGGAATGACGTGGGATTGAGGGTCGTGTTGCAACTCACGACATGGGCCTGGGTGAGAAGGTCCGGCAGCGACACCATCTCGATGCCCGTCGCGGCCGCGAACTCGGCCGGCACCGGCACGGGATCGTGACCGAGCACGCGCATGCCAAAGGCCGCGGCCCGGCGAACGACCGCTTTGCCGCAGTTGCCGACGCCGATCACGCCCAGGGTCCATTCCCGAAGCGCGACCAGTTGCGGCTTCTTCCACTGGCCCGCGCGAATGTCGGCCGTCATGCGGTCGAGCTGGCGGGCGAACAGCAGCGCGTACCCGAGCACCGTGTCCCCCACCGGTTCGCTGAAGGCGTTAGGCGTGTTCCGGATCGCGACGCCCCGGCGCGCGGCGGCGGCCTGATCGAGCGAGTCGATGCCGGTGCCCCACTTGGAAATGACCTTGAGCCGCGGCGCGGCGGCCAGCACACGGTCGGTCACGCTGTCGTCGCCGCAGATGAGTCCATCGACATCACTGATGAGCGGCACCAGTTCATCTTCGCTCAGGCGCTCACGCACATTCGCGACGACCATCTCGCAGCCGGCCGCCGCGAGCTGCTGCCGGTACCAGTCGAGATGCGACATCGCATAGGGAGCCGAGACGAGCACGCGCCACTTCATCAACACCGTTCTCCTACGATTTGGTCAGATAGTACAGTTGGAATTTCCGGAAGGTCCCGCAGTACACGTCCGGCCCGTATCGCCATCTCCACAACGCCGACGCGATCCGTTCGTGCAGCGACCGGCCGGCGTCAACCACATCCGCCGTCTCCGCGCGCGCGACGGTCAGCGGCGTGTGGGTGAAGACCGCGCGCCAGTGCGCGTCCGACAATTCGAAGACGTGCAGCAGCGGCTGCGGCCGGTCGAGATAACCGGCGCGATGCACGGTCGTCTGTGACACGCCGGGCACCGACACGAACACGCCTTTGCGGCTCACGCGCGCCAGCTCGTTGAGCGCGAGCATCGGCGACGGCAAATGCTCGAGCGTTTCGAAACAGAACGTGTAGTCACAGCCGTCGTCGGCAATCGGCAGACGGACGGCGTCGCCGCGTACGGCGGTGACGCCGCGCTCCATCAGGTACCGGGTGCTGCCGTCGGTGTAGTTCAGGCCGATCCCGCGCTTGCCCAACGCGCGCAGAAAGATGCCGTCCGAGTCCCCGACGTCCACGAACGTGGATCGCGCGATCTCCGCCGGCCCGAGGACGTCGTCGATGAACTGCAGCCGCGCCGCCACGAAACTCCGCCGCACCGGCGACATCTGATCGTCGGCGACGATATCGGCGTAGGCGCGCTGCATGTCCTCGGCCTCGAGCAGCGCCCGAAACCGGCCCGACGACAATCGGGCCTCGAGAATCCGCTGCGAGTTGGTCGCGAGGGCCGAGGTGAAGAACCGTTTGAGGTTCATCTAATAGCGCTTCGCGACCGGGTCATTCGCCATGATCTCTTCGACAATGGCGATGTCGGATGGCACATCCACCGCGGCGGTGTCGTAGGGCGTCTCGACCATCCGCACGGTGTACCCGTGTTCGAGGATCCGCAGCATGTCGATCGACTCGACCTGCTCCAGGGTCGTCGGCGGGAGCGTCGTGAATCGCACGAGATTCTCGGCGCGAAACGGAATGATGCACACCTGCTTGAACGCCTGCAGGCGGTCGAACGGACGAACGCCCGTACCCGGCAGCGGCGAACGCGAGAAATACAGCGCGTCCTTCCGCTGATTCGTCACGACTTTGATCGTGTTGGGACTCAGGAAGTCCTCCTCGGTCCGGATCCGCGCCATGAGATTCGTGCAGAAGATGCTCGGGTCGGCAGCCACGGGCGCGACCGCGTCGGAGATGGCGTCGGGCTGCAACAGCGGCTCGTCGCCCTGAATGACGACGACGATGTCCCCGCCGGTGACACTGGCGGCCTCGGCGACACGATCGGTCGCCCGTTCATGCGTCGGCGCGGTCATCACGACCCGGCCCCCGAAACCACGAACGACGCGCGCGATTTCTTCGTCGGGCGTCGCCACCGCGACATCAGTCAGCACGGTCGACAGCGCCGACCGCCGATAGACGTGCTCAATCATCGTCTTGCCCGCGATCATCACGAGCGGTTTGCCGGGATAGCGCGACGAACCCATGCGCGCGGGAATGATGCCGGTCACTTTCATGCGTGATCCTTCAGTTCGAATGTGAAACCGTGCAACGTCACCGTGGGTTTCCAGCTGCCGAACGTCGTCGCTCGAACACGCCGGGCCACTTCGGCGGCAGACATGTCAGGCGAAATGCGCGCGAGCGCGTCGAGCTCCCGCCGAGTGCGGGCGTTCGGAGCCCACGCGTCTCCGGAGAGCGGCAGGGCCTCGCCGCGCGCGAGCATTGCGAAGATCTCTTCGAACAGCGCGAGTTGAACCTCGTACGTCCGAGCCAGCAGTGACGCCACGGTGTCGTCGGATCGAATCGGGAAACGCCGGACGGCAATGATCTGGCCGCTGTCAACCGCCTGCGCCATGTGATGGCACGTCACGCCGTACTCAGTTGCCCCATCGTAAAGTGCGAAGTTCGTGCAGCCCGTTCCCGGGTACTGCGGCGGGGCGGGGTGAAAGTTGATCGCGAGCGCAGCGCGATCGAGCATCTCTCCCGGCACGATCCAGCGCGAGAGGTAACTCACGATGCAGTCGCCGCGCCAGTCCAAAGCCTCAGCGGGCAGCGGATCGCCGCGGCGGCCCAGGTGGACCGAGACCGACGGGAAATGCGCGCGGCAGAACCCAACCGCGCGGTCATTGTGCGGATCGTCGGCCTTGCCCAGGAACAGGATCTTCACGTCAACCCCAATTCAGACGGCAACCGTGCGGCCTCGAGACCCGCGATGGCCGCCCGGCCCATGGCGATCACGGCCTCCTCGGTGCTGCCGCCGATGTGCGGCGTGGCGAGGACGTTCGGCAGGTCGATCAGCGCGCGGTCGATCGGCGGCTCGTGTTCGAGCACGTCCACCGCGGCGCCGGCGATGGCGCCGGATCGCAGCGCCTCGACCAGCGCAGCCTCATCGATGATGCCGCCGCGAGCGAAGTTCAGCACCACCGATCCGCGCTTCATGAGATTGAGACGGTCGCGGTTGATCAGGCGGTGCGTCGAGGCATCAAGCGGCACGTGCAGCGTGACGACATCGGCGGTCCGGAGCAGGGTGTCGAGATCGACGGGGCGGACCCCGTGAGCCGAGTAGAACTCGGGGAAGTCGAGGAGGTCGCACGCGAGCACGCTGCAGTCAAACGCGCGCGCCAACACGGCGACGTCCTTACCGACGTGCCCGCAGCCGATGATGCCGAAGCTCTTGCCCGTCAACTGGCGTCCGCTCCACTGCCGCCACTGCCCCGCGCGCACGTCCGCGCTCGCCTCGGCAGCGCGATGCAGCAGCTGGATGGCCGCGGCGATCGTGAGTTCGGCCACTGACCGTTTGTTGACGCCACCGCTCCAGCCGAGGCGGACCGAGCGCGCATTCATCGCTACCAGATCCAACATGTCGAGGCCAACGCCGTACTTGCTGATGACGCGCAGCGCCGGCAGCGCGTCCAGGATCCGCGCATCGATTCGCTCGAGCGCGATGATCGCGCGGTCGTGCCCGCGAAGAAAGGCGATGAGATCCTCGCCGGCGAGAGCCCGGCCCAGTTCGTTGAACGCGGCGTCCGGATAGCGCGCCGTCAGTTCAGCGCGCAGCAGGGGATGCTTCGAAAAGGACCGCGAGGCGACTGCGACGCTTGCCATCATCGATTCCCCAGTCGAGGTCCGCCGGTCGCCCACCCGTGTTCTGCGGTGACCAGCAGGCGGTGCAGACGGCCGAACACGCGAGCCAGCCACGTGCGCCCCGGAAACTGCGGGAGCCGGCCGGACCAGTCCGGCGACTGCCGCAGACCGCGCTCGAGGCCGGCCAGTTCGACCGCAGAGAACTGCCCCTTGTGCGCGTCGAGGATCTCCTGCGCGTAGTCGAGATAGCCGTACAACCAGCAAACAGACAACGCGTGCAGAAGCTTCGCGCGCCGGGCATCGTCGCTTTCCAGGCCGGCGACGAGCGCGGACAGGCTCTCGAGATCCCGGAGGTACAGCGCTTCGGCGAAGATCAGCTGCCCTTTCGGCCCACCGAGCCCGATGCCCAAGCGGCGCTTCCAGTGCACGGGGCACAAGTCGAAGAGCACGAAGCCAAACCGCCGCGCGAACTGATCGACCTCCGCGAAGAGCGGCTGGCCGCGGTACATTTCGCCGAATTCCACTTCGAGCTGGAGGCCCACGATGGATCGTTGCAGCGCCGACGCGGCTCCCTCGAGGATAGCCAGCTCGCAGCCTTGCGCATCGATCTTCAGAAAATCGATGTCGGTCAGGCCCGCTGACGCGAGCTGCGCATCGAGCGTGTCGGCCTCAACGCTGGCCGTCTCGACGATGTCAAACCGCGCGGCGTCGGGAAATCGGTCCAGGAACGCGCGGTTCGGCTCGAAGATCGACGAACCCTCCTGTTTCCGAGTCAGGTGAAACGTCAGCCGGGCCCTTTCGCGGTACACGGCCGCGGTGAGATAGGTCATGGATCCCGAGTCTCCGGCGCCGGCCCGGCGATCCGCGTCGAATCCTATGACACGCAGATTCGGCGCCGCCTCGGACCATCGAGGATCGGCGCCGCCGCTGGCGCCGACGTCAACCAGGGTCAGCGGATTCCGCGGACCCTGCTCCCGCCACACCGGGGCGTGGAAGAAGCTCACCGTAAGCCGCTCACAACATCGCCGAGCGCCGCAATCGTGCGCGACACATCGTCGTCGGAAAGGCCGGCGCCTGATGGCAAGCTCATCGCCCGGTGGTAGAGCGCAACCGAGTGTTCGATCTCGAAGGCCTGGCAGTCAGCGAACGGCGGCAGGTCGTGGATCGTGTGCCACAACGGGCGCACCCCGATGCCGAGGGCGTTCATCTGCTTCACGACCGCCTTTCGCGATTCGAGCGACGTGCCGGGCCGCAGCAACGTCGTGTAGAGCCAGTGATTGGTCACGACGCCCGACTGGCGCGGCATCGGCGTCAGGCCGGCCGCTCCGGCAATCGCCGCGTCATATCGAGCCGCGATGTCGCGTTTGCGCGCGATGAATCCGCCGAGCTGCTCGAGCTGCGCGACGCCGATCGCGGCCAGCACGTTCGTCAGACGGTAGTTATAGCCGATCGCATGATGCACGTACTCGATGGGATCGTCTTTCGCCTGTGTCGTCAGATATCGCACGCGGGCGGCCAACGCCGCGTCGTTGGTCACGACCATGCCGCCGCCGCCTGTGGTAATGACCTTGTTGCCGTTGAAGCTGAACGTGCCGACGTCTCCGAACGTGCCGAGGTGTTTGCCCTGGTAGCGGACGCCGACGGCCTCGGTCGCGTCCTCGATCACCGCAAGGCCGTAGTCGCCGGCCAGCGCGACGATGCGATCGATTTCGCAGGCCAGCCCGAGAATGTGCACCGGCACGATCGCTTTGACGCGGCGGCCGCTTCGCCGATTGATGCAGCCGCTCGCCGTGCGATCGCATTCCGAGGTCAGGAATCGCTCGAGCTTCGCGGCGTCCATCTGCCACGTGTCGGGACGCGCATCCATGAAGACCGGGAACGCACTGGCGTAGCGGATGGCGTTCGCCGGCGCGGCGAACGTGAGATCGGAGACGATGACTTCGTCGCCGGGTTCGACGCCGGCAACGAGGAGGCCCACGTGAATCGCCGCGGTGCCGTTGACCACCGCGACGGCGTGGGCCGCGCCGGCGTAGTCCGCCGTGGCCTTCTCGAACCGATCGACGAATGCGCCGACCGACGAGACCCACCCGGTGTCGAGGCATTCCTTGACGTACGCCCACTCATTCCCGGCGATGACGGGTTCTGACAGCGGCACGAACTTAGCGGACGGAAGCGAGGGGCTGCTCATTTGATGTCGAGACTCCAGGAAGCGCCGCGCCGGGCGCCGGGTTCACGCGAGTGATCTTGTCGGCGCCCCAGGCGGCCGCGTAGCGCTCTGCCGCGTTGGCGAGCACGACTCGACGGGACTGGCCGGCGCGGTATCCACTGATCACCCAATCGAGGTACGTGCCGATTCGCTCGGCGGCGCGCCCGTCGCGAAATGGGTCGAGTTCCTCGATGAAAGGACGCCAGTCGCCAAATCCTGGAATCCCGCCGCGCACGCGCCAATGTTCCTCCACGGCGGCCCAGAGCTCCGTCCAACTGGTGAAGGCGACGCGCCCGCGGCCGAGCCGGAACATGACGCTCCGAGGCCAGCCTTCGCGATCGAGCAGCAGCGTGGGCACGCCCGCGAGCGCCGCTTCCAAGCCGGCGGTGGCGGCGCACAAATGTCCGTGAATCACCAGATCGGCTGCGAGCGCGGCGGCGACCGGCGGCTCGCTGCCGTGCAGCGGCCCGGTCTCATACATGTAGCAGCGGCCGGTCGCCAGCGCGCGCTCGAGCAGCGGCGCCACCGGACCGAGCCGGAAGCGCAGCGTCGACGGCCGCTTTGGCTTCAGCACCAGCCCGAGCGTCGGGTCGCCCAGCAGTCGCTCCAGGATGAACTCGTAGTTCACGCGCATGAGTTCGTGCCCGGTATGCCAGCGCGAATCATTCCCGGAGTTCTCGTCGAAGAACGCGACGATGCGCGCGGCGCCGTGGGCTATGAGTCGCGCGCGCACATCTGCCGCTTGCGCCCTCAGAAACGGCACACGATGGTCGCCCGAATAGCCCACTGAGACGTGGTAGTCGATCTCCGATCCGGAGTCGCGCTCCACAGCGGCGTCCATCGGCGAATACCCGAAGACAATCTCGGCGCGCACCGCCATTTCCGGGGCCGGATCCGGCTGAAACGAGCGCTGGTAGATGGCGGTGGCCCCGTCGCGCGCGCGCAGCGCGGCGGCGATCGGGTGCATACGGTTGTCGAACCTGTTCCAGGCCACGAAGACCTTGGCATTCGTTGCGGCGAACAGACCGCTCCAATACTGGCGCGTCGCGTCGTACTCCTCGATCAGCTCGTGCATCCACCGGCCCTCGAGCGACGATGAGGGCGGCAGGGCGAGGTGTCGCACGGGCCCATGCGTGAAGAGCGGCACATCCGCTGCGGTGGTCGCCGCCGGATAGAGGGCGACCGGCGCGATGTGCGCGTCTCGCAACGCTTCGCGGTCGGCTGGCGTGAGCGGCGCCTGGGGCACACCAAAAGTCACCACCAGGTCCTCGCCCGGAAGGGAGGACGCCTGCCAGAAGAACAGGTCCGAATAAAACTCCGGCTGCTTGAGGTGGAAATGCCCGAGGTACTCGACCAGGATACGCGGCCGCCCGGTGAGTGGTAGTCCACTCCCCGACGCGGCGGCGCGCGCGGCAGCGGGCGTCACGCCGTGCCGCCGCAACGCGCGGCGGTGACCATAGACATCTCGCCACCGGCGAAGTCGGCCGAGCCGATGCGGACCGAGCCAATGCCTCAACTCGGTGGCCCACTCAAAGCGCCCGCGAACCGTGACCACCGACAGACCCAACCCGCGGCCGTAGCGATCCAACACCGGCTGCCAGGCGCGTCGCTCGATCAACGCGATCGCGGAGGCGCCGGGGTACGCGCGACGGACGTGCCATGCCGCGGCATGCATCACGAGCAGGGTGCGCCACATCGTGCTGCGGTCCGTCAGGCTGAGCGAACACACGCTCTTCGCGAGAAACGCCTGCTGATCCTCGTCGAGCCGCGCATCCGCGACGAACGCTTTGAACGCCGGTTGTTCGGTGACCTCGTCCCGGAGTTCGCGCATGTCGTGGTACGCGACCCGCAGCCGGATCAACTGCCCGTCCTCGTCGTGGATCTCCGCCAGCCGGAAATCCAGTCGCTCGATCGAGACACCTGAGAGCGCGCTGGCAACGCCCGCGAGCCATTTTGCCAGCGGGCCGGCATCGACGTAGTAACACCGGCGCACGCGACCACGCGTCCTCAGCCACGCCGGCAGCAGCGTCAGCAGGAGGACGCGCGCGCTCAGAAACTCGCAATACAGCACGTCCCCGGCGCGGGAACTCGTCATCAGTTCTTCTGGCCCACCCAGTACATCTCAGCCGGCTGGATCATCCCGGTGGCCAACGCGCTCTTGTCGACGATATCGAGGAATTCGGCCAGCCGGCGCGTCTCGTCCTCGTCACGCCCGCGGAGCCCGCCGATCACGCGCTGGAGGAAGCCGTTGATCCGGCGGCACTCGACTTCTGAGAACTTCCGGCGCAGGCCGGCGAGCATCGTCTCGGCCGCCGACGAGTTGTCGTTCGGTGATTGCTCGGCTTCGTCCGGGTCATGTCCCTCGCAGAGTTCCTTGAGACACACCTTCGCGTACTGCCGGAAGTCCTCTTCGGACGCCGGAAGCGGCAACTTCTCGAACCACAGACCTCGCTGGCTCAGCAGCACGCGCAGCAACGCCATCATCACGCCGTTGGCGGCCGTCGGCCAGTCGCGCGCCGGCTCGCAGACGATGATGCGGCCGCCGGGCGACAGCAGATCGAACGCCCGGTTGACAGCCTCGTCGACGCGCGAGAAGTGATGCAGGACGCCGAACATGCAGATCGTGTCGAAGGTGCGATCCGCCTTCCACTCAAAGAAGTCGCTCTGCAGGTACCGAAGCCGGCCAAACCCCTCGCGATAGGGGTTCTCGTCAGCCAGCCGTCTGGCCACGGCGAGACAACCCGGCGCCAGCTCCAAGCCGGTGACGTCGAATCCGTTCCTGGCGAACTCCAGCGACATGTGACCGACGCCCGAACCGAGTTCCAACAGCGACCCTCGGCGGGCGTGCTCGAGCGCGAATTGAAACGCCCGGCCGTGGTCCATGGCGACGAAGTACGGGCGCCGCCACGGGTTGTTGTAGAACCAGTCGCACGGCTCGACGCGGCGCAGATCCGGGATGTGACCGTTGCGCACGCGCTCGGCGATGCGGTCGTCGAACGCCTTCGCCTCGGCTGAGAGATCGTCGGAGCTCATCGGTATCCTCGGGTGTCGTCAATCACGGTATTTCGGGTTATCGAAGTCGGTGATCACGCCGTTGGTGATCGCGGACATGATCTCGCGCACGCCATCGCGCACTGAACGCGAGGGAATGAATCCGAACGCCTTCGCTTTGCTGAAGTCGACCTTGTAGTCTCGCGGATCCTCGGCGCGGTGCACGTGCTCGATCTTGAGGTCGCCGCCGACTTCGGCGGAGATCAGGTCCACCAACATCTGCTTGGTGTAGTTCTCGCTGTTGCTGCCCACGTTGAATACTTCCCCGCCGACGGCCGATTCCGGCCGCTCGAGCACAAGGCGCATCATTCGGGCGGCGTCGCGGACGTGCAGGTACGGGCGCCAGAACTGGCCGCCGAAGATCTTCAGCTCGCGCTTGGTCATCAGCTCCATCGTGAACTCGTTGACGGTCAAGTCGAACCGCATCCGCGGCGACAAGCCGTACACCGTCGCCAGCCGGAGCAACGTGACCACCGGTCCGCCCGTCGACGCGAGCAGCGCTCGTTCCACCGCGACCTTTGTCTCCGCGTACAGCGACACCGGCCGGAGCTCCGAGGTCTCGGTGAGCGCGTCACCCGCGGCGCCCATCTTTCCGTAGTTGGAGCACGTCGAGGCAAACACGAAGCGCTTCACCTTCGCGCGCGCGGCGGCCTCGAACAGGGCCAACGAGCCTTTCTCGTTCACGTCCTTCGCCACGTCCGGTGTGCGCGAGCACGCCGGATCGCCGACGATCGCCGCCAGATGGATCACCGCGTCGGTGCCGGCCAGCGCGCGGGTCACGGTGTCCCGGTCGCGAATATCCCCGCGGATGAACTCGAAGTCCCCCGCCGGATACAGCCCCATCAGCGCGTCTCCGCCGTACATCAGCGAATCCAGCACCCGCACGCTGTGGCCGCCGGCCAACAACCCGCCGGCCACGATCGATCCGACATATCCCGCTCCGCCCGTTACCAGTACTTTCACTCGTCACCCGTCCTTGTTGATAGCTGCTGGATGTCCTGCTGAGCCCGCTCGTAGTCGGCGTGCTGTCCGATGTCGAGCCAATACTCCCGAATGGGAAAGTTCGCGACGACCCGTTTCTCGTCGAGGAGGCGTTGAATGAGGTCGGTCATGTCGAAACGCTCGCCGGGCGGCACGAAGGCGCACATCGCCGGTTCGATCAGATAGATGCCGGCGTTGACAAAAAACTTCACCACAGGCTTCTCGGTCAGCTTCGTGACAAACACGCCGTCGGATTCGACCACGCCGTACGGCATGGTGATGTCGTGGACGCGGACGGCGACGGTCAGGTCCGCCTTATGCTCCCGGTGAAACTGCGCCATCGCGCGAAAATCGACGTCGGTCAGAATGTCGCCGTTCATCACGAGGAGCGTCTCGCTGGACCGTTCGAGCCCCGCCAGCGCGCCCGCGGTGCCGAGCGGCCGATCTTCAGACAGATAGGACAACTCGACGCCGAACTTGGTCCCGTCACCGAAATGTTCGGAGATCTTCTCGGAGATGTGATGCGTGCTCAGGTTCACGCGCGTGATGCCGGCGTCACGCAGCCGGTCGATGATGTGCTCCATCAACGGCCGGTCACCGACCGGCAGCATCGGCTTCGGCGTCTGGTCCGTGAGCGGCCGCAGCCGCGTGCCGGCGCCGCCCGCCATGACCACGGCGCGCAACTTCGGCAACGGCGTCGTCGCGAACTCGTCGGCGGTCACCAGCCCCTTAACGCGGCGGTCGGCGTCGATCAGCGGCAATTGCACGATGCCGTGCTTCTTGATCAACGCGAACATCTCGGCGCGGTCCGCATCGATGGAGGCCGTGATCGGCGATGCGTAGGCTGAGCCGGCCTTCTGAGCCACGAGCGTGGCAATCGGGAGATTGAAATCGACCTTGGAGAGAATCGCGCGGCGCACATCCCCGTCGGTCACCGTGCCTGTCAGACGCCCCTCACCGTCAACGATCAGAATGATCCCCTGCCGGTTGCGGTCCATCCGCGCGACCGCGTCGAGGATCGTCCGATCCCGCTCAATGCACAAGTTGGCCAGTTCGGTATACACGTCTTTAGGAGACCTGGTGGCGCAGGCGCCACTCTCCGGATTCCTTCGTCCAGAGATGCGGCGACCGGGCCTCGTCGCAGAGCTCGATGAATCGCTCGGGCTTCATCCCGATGTAGTCCATCACTTCCTGGAAGTACCGGTTCGGAAACTCGCCGTCGAATCGCTTGACGAGCGCCACGCCCTCTTCGCGGGTGAGGTGTTTGTTCCGGATTTCCTGCGCCGCGTCGTAGCTGGCGCGGCCCAGGCCGAACTTGATGAAGGTCGTGTAGTAGTGGAACCCGTCGATCTTGTCGTCCAGGCTGGCGTACTTGCTGTAGGTGCCCTCGGTCCGCACCGGATTCGCCTGGAATCCCGTGTTCTCCACGGCGTAGTAGTAGGCCTCCTGCGGCGTCCACTTGAGGTAGTAGCCCAGGTAATGCACTTCGACCTTCGACTGCTCGAGCAGCGCGTGATCGGCCGGCAGGTAGGCCATCAGGTCGCTCAACGGGACGCCATGCTTCTCCGTGAGCTCGTTGACCGACAGGCCCGCCAGCTTGATCTCGCCCAGGTCCTTCATCATGTAGTACGACTTGTCGCGCAACGAGGTCGCGGTATCCGCGATCGGATTGCCGTATTCGGCCTCATTCTCGCCGTAGAAGATCAGCGGGATCCGGTAGTTCATCGCGATCTTCGGCGCCAGGTTCTTCTGGCCCAGGATGAACGTCTGGAACGGATGCAGCAGGTTCTCGATGCTGAGCCGCGTCAGCAGCTTGTGCGTCTTCCCGCTCGGCTTGAACGAGATGTTGTCGAAGCCGCCGATCTCGGTCCACGCGCGGAAGTTCTGCAGGCCGATGTCCGTGTACAGAATCGGCGGCCACGTGATCGTGAGCGGGTGCATGCCGTACTTGTATTTGAGAATGTGCGACTGCACGCAGCTGTCCTTGCCGCCGCTCCCGGGCACGATGCAGTCGTACTGGCCGTCCGTGCGGCGATGCTTGTCGAGCAGGCGAAGCAACTCATCCTCCCGCGCCTGCCAATTGGTCCGCTCCTTCTCGTCGGCAACCTTGCACGCATCGCAGATGCCATCGGCGTCGATGTGCAGCGTGCCGACCTTGCGGTTCTTGTCGTGCTTGAACTCCACGCTGGAACTGGGCCGCTGATTCGACATGACGCAGCGCTTGCAGAACACCACGGTCTCCGGGAGGCCGTACTTCGCTTCCAACTTCGCCATCGCTCTCAGTCCTCGCTCCGATTCACTGCCACCAATTCGCTCGCTCACACGCGGCACGGGATGCCGCGCGCCACCAGTTCCGCCTTGACCGCCGGGATGGTCGTCCCGTGGATCCGCGAATAGGTCAGGCCGCTTCGCAGAAACTCCGTGTTGCCTTCACCCTCGTGGGTCGAGGCCGCCAGCTCTCGCGCGATGCCGTAGTGCAGGATCGACGCGATGCTCACCGCGTCAGCCGCGCCGTCGACGATCGCGTCCGCCACATCGGCGGCCTTGCCGGCGCCGCCGCAGGCGATCACCGGAATCGGCACCGAGCGGGCGACCCGGCGCGTCAGCTCGATGTCGAATCCCTTGCCGGTGCCCTCGCGATCGACCGACGTGATCATGATCTCGCCGGCGCCCAACTCGGCGACCCGCACGGCCCACTCGTACACGTCGACGCCGGTCGCCTCGCGCCCGTTGTCCGTGAATGCCTCGTACCGGCCGTCCGGCTGACGGATCGCTTCGATCGAAATCAAAATGGTCGAGGAACCAAACCGCGTCGCCGCCTCGCGGATGAGCTGCGGATTCTGAATCGCCGCGGTATTCAGCGAGACCTTGTCGGCGCCGGCGCGGAGAACCGCCTGGATGTCGTCCAGCGTCCGCAACCCGCCGCCAACGGCGAGTGGGATGAAGACCTCGCGCGAGGTCCTCGACACAATATCGAGCAAGCTGTTGCGGCCGTAGAGGCTCGCGACGACGTCCATGTAGACCAGCTCGTCGGCGCCATGCTCGTAGTAGTGTCGCGCAAAGGCCTCCGGCCGCCCGAGCACGCGGAGCCCCTCGAGGTGGATGCCCTTCACCAGGTTCGGGCCCTTGATGTCGAGCCTCGGAATCACCCGGATCTCGTTCATCCGCCGGCGCCCTCGCGCCGAAGCCACGGAAACGTCACGAGGCCGGCCGACACGAGCAGTTCCGCCCGCTGAAACTCCTCGATCGTGTCGATGTGAATCGCGCGGCTGTCCGGCACTTCGTGCAGGAGGTTCTCCTTGCCCCGCCGCCACTGGATTTCGCCGCTCCGCGTGAACGCCGCGCGCCATATATAAAGGATGGCGTTGATCCGGTAGACGGTCGGCACGTCCTGGCGCCGGACAAAGTCCGCCCCATCCGCCACGAAATCCTGCATGCGGCCGTTCCGCTCGACGACGCAGTGCCAGATCGGGTTGAACTCCGGTTCCGAGACGCCGATGATCCCGTTCGCCGCAGGAACGGCATGCAGGCGTGACAGCGCCGTGGTGATGTCTTCGGGCAGACGCCCGGGCGACGTCGGGTCGAGCAGCGCGACGTAATCGTAGGGGCGCCCCTCTTCGGCCTCGACGTGCTGAAGCGCGTGCGTCAGGACCGGCAGGACCGGCGCCTCGTCGGTCGCCAGCTCCGCGGGCCGCCGGATCACGGTCGCGCCGAACTCGCGCGCGACGGCCGCGATCTCATCGGAATCGGTCGAGACCACGCAACGATCGATCTCCGGGCACAGGCGCGCGAAGAGAATCGAATGGGCAATCAGCGGCAGGCCGGCGAACGGCCGGATGTTCTTGCCCGGCAGCCCCTTGGATCCGCCCCGAGCGGGAATCACCGCCAGCAGCCGGCGATCACCAGGCATAGTCCGCTCCCGTTCCCGTCATGTACTTCGCCTCGTACTCCTGGCACAGGCGGTCGAGGACCGCCATCGCGGGCGGCGTCGCATGCGTCGCCACGAACTCCCGCCGGCGCGCAAACTCCCGGGCCTCGTCCGAACCCTCGGCCGGCGGCTCCCATCCGTTCAGCCGGTAAATGTCGAGATTGATCCCCTCCGAGTACATCTTTCGAGGCACGCGCTGTTTCTTCATTTCCTTGCGCGTGATCTTCGTCACGCGCGTGCCAACCAGCTGTTCCATTCGCTCCATGAATGGCCACGGATCGAGCACGTAGCGTTCGAA
>SCUN01000029.1 GCA_004297655.1 Acidobacteriota bacterium
GGTTCCCGAGGATCTCATCGAGATCTGGCCGCTCCGCGCGCACGAGCACGTCGGCCGGCATCTCGACGTCGATCGCGAGCGCCCGGTCGGCATGAAGCCGGCGGACGGTGCGGGTCAAACCGTCGGCCGAGTCGCGGACCGACGCGCGCAGGGACGCGGATGCGCCCGATGCCGCGGCGCGCGCCCGCGCCAGATGCCAGTCCATCTGCCGCTGCATGCGATCGATTTGCTGCCGCGCCGACGTTACGACGTCGCTCGGTACGGACGCCGACAGACGATTCAGGTCGCTCGACAGGACGGCCAGCGGCGTCTTGAGCGCGTGCGCGAGGTCGCCCGCCTGCGCCTGCGCGCGCGTCACGCGCGCGTCGCGCTCGTCGAGCAGGCGATTGAGATCGTCGGCGAGCGCCTGGATTTCCGACGGATACGCGCCATCGAGCCGGCGGGACTTGCCGGCGTGGACGTCGGAGAGGCGCTGACGCAATCGCGAGAGCGGCGAGAGCCCCAGGCGCATCTGGAGGAATCCCGCGATCAGGAAGATCGCCGCCGTGACCCAGGCGAACGATCCGTGCACCACCGGAATCCAGTCGGGCCGTTCGTGAGCGATCGTGGCGCCGATGAAGAACTGGATCAGCAGCAGGCCCACGATCCACAACAGGCTGCCGGCGACGACGCGCGAGCGAAGGGAGCGGTCGCTCACGATGCGGCGTCCATGCGGTATCCGAGGCCGCGCACGGTTTCGATGACGTCCGCGCCGAGTTTCTTGCGCAGCCGCGCGATGAAGACCTCAACCGTGTTGGAGTCCCGGTCGAAGTCCTGCGCGTAGATGTGCTCGGTCAATTCGGCCTGTGACACGAGCCGTCCGCGGTGATGCATGAGATAGGAGAGCACGCGGAACTCGTGGCTGGTGAGTTTGACCGGCGCGCCGGCGAGTGTTACCCGGCCGAGCCGCGGGTCGAGCGCGACGTCGCCGCAGCGCAGCTCCGGCAGCAGCTGGCCGCTGGCCCGGCGGATGAGCGCGCGCAGACGCGCGAGCACTTCTTCCATCTGAAACGGCTTCGCCATGTAGTCGTCGGCGCCACCGTCGATCCCGAGCACCTTCTCGTGCCAGCTGCCTCGCGCGGTGAGCACGAGGACGGGCGTGGCGACGCCGGCTTCGCGCCACTGGCGCAGGAGCGTGAGCCCGTCGACCTTCGGCAGCCCGAGGTCGAGGAGAACCGCGTCGTAGCTTTCCGTGCGGGCGAGGAAGTCGGCGCGCGCGCCGTCGGCGGCCGCGTCCACCGCGTAGCCCGCGCCGGCGAGCGACTGCCGCAGTTGCTCCGACAGGGCCGGTTCATCCTCCGCAATCAGCACACGCACGTGTCCGTTATAGCGCACTTGGCTGAATGGGACGTGAACGCGCCATTCACGAGGAGTTCAGGCGGACCTTCGTATCGTGAGGCCACAAGGAGCTGACGCATGACCAGGAAGCTGTCTCGATTGATTGGTGGTGCTGTGTTTGCCGCTGGATGTCTCGTCGCCTCGCCGGGAGCAGCCGTGGCGCAGACGGCCGACAAACCCGCGTCGCTCTCGGGGACGTGGAATATGTCGCTGATCGGCGATCACGTGATTCCCGTGGCGCTGGTCCTCGAGCAGAACGGCGCGGCGCTCAGGGGCACGTTCATCCTCATGGGCAAGGATTTTCCGCTGACCGGCGAAGTGGCCGGCGGCAAGATCACGCTCACCGGCAAGGGGCCGGCGTTCGGACGCGCGGGCGGCGACCACAACGCGGGCGTGGCCGCCGGCGCCGGCGCGAAGACGCAGACCCAGACCGCCACCATCCAGCCGGGTGCGCTGGCCGATATGACGATCGTCGGCGACCTCAATGCCGACGGCGGGATGGCCGGCGACATCAAGATCAAGATGCCGGAGGGCACGGGCTCGATCAAATGGAGCGCCGAGCGGCTGAAGGAACGCAAAGTGCCGGCGTCGCAGGCGGCGGCATCGGAGGCCGTGAATCTGAACGGCACCTGGAAGATGGCGATCGTCGAAGCGCAGTTACAGCTCGACGCCGAGTTTCATCAGGACGGCGCGAAGGTGACGGGCGTGCTGAAGTCGGACCATCTTGGCGATCTGCAGGTCGAGGGCACGTATGCGAGCGGCGTCCTGAGCTTCGTCGCCACCGGGTCGGCCGGCGGGCAGGACGTGCGCATCGAGTTCTCCGGGAAGTCAACCGCGGCCGGCGCGCTCGGCGGCGATCTGGTGAGCCAGATGGGGCCGATGACCTGGACGGCCGAACGGATCAAGAAGTAATCCATGACGTTTCGCGTCGCGTGCGCGATCGGCGGTGTCTGTCTGATGGGCGCGGGCGTGTGGGCCGAGCAGCCGGCGGCGCCCGCGCCCGCCCGAGCGCCCGCGGCTGCACCCCAGACGAAGATGACCGATGCGGCGCAGAACGCGCTCGTCGACACGTATTGCGCGACCTGTCACGACACGATCACAAAGAGCGGCGATCTCGTGCTCGAGCGCTTCAACGTGTCGTCGCCGCTCATCAGCGCAGAGCTGATCGAGAAGATGATCCGGAAGCTGCGCGCGGGCCAGATGCCGCCGGGCGGCGCCGAGCGCCCGGAGCCCGAGGAGATCGCGGCGCTCGTGGATGCGCTCGAGGCGCGCGCCGATGCCATGGGCGCGCGGGCCGTCGATCCCGGAGAGCGCCCGTTTCCACGGCTCAACCGCGCGGAGTACGCGCGCGTCGTGAAGGACCTGGTCGGCGTGGACATCGACCCTGCCGCGATTCTGCCGCCCGACACCGCGAGCGGCGGATTCGACAACATCGCCGACGTGCAGGCGGTCTCACCGGCGCTCATCACCGCGTACTTGCGCGGCGCGTCCACGATCAGCCGCGCGGCGCTCGCGCCGGGCGCCGCCGCGAGCCGCGGAAAGATCCTGACGTGTTCACCGCGCACGGCCGCCGAAGAAGCGAAGTGCGCCGAGGCCATCGTCGGCCGGCTGATGAGCGTCGCGTACCGTGGCGCCGCCACGCCTGAAGACGCCGCCGATGCGCTTGGGTTCTACCAGCGCGGCCGCGCGCGCGGCACGTTCGAGGACGGGATCCAGCTCGCGCTGCAATCGATTCTCGTCAGCCCGCGGTTTCTTTTCCGTCTCGAGCCGGCGACCGCGTCGCGCGAGCGTGACGACGTCGCGCTGGCGTCGCGCCTCTCGTTCTTTCTCTGGAGCCGCGGGCCCGACGAAACGCTCATGGCGGCGGCCCGCCGCGGCGCCCTGCACACGCCGGCCGAGCTCGCTGCCGCGGCGCGACGCATGATCGCCGACCCTCGCGCGGAAGCGCTCTCCACACGGTTCGCGGCGCAGTGGCTGCGCCTGCAGGACCTCAAGGACTCGTCACCGCTCGGACTCGCGATGCGCCGCGAGACCGAACTCGTCATCGCGGATCTCATTCGGCGCGACGGCAGCGTGATGGAGCTGATCACGTCGAACCGCTCCTTTCTCAACGAGCGCCTCGCGACGCACTACGGGATCCCCAACGTGCGCGGCGAGGCGTTTCGCGCCGTCACTTTGCCCGACAACCGGCGCGGCCTGTTGGGGCAGGGCAGCATCCTCACGCTGACGTCGCTCGGCACACGCACGTCGCCGGTGCTTCGCGGCAAGTGGGTGCTCGACGTGCTGCTCGGCACGCCGCCCCCGCCGCCGCCCCCGAATGTGCCCGCGCTCGACGAGTCGGTGAAGGCCGAACGGAACGGCGCGCCCCTGTCCACGCGACAACGCGTCGAAGAGCATCGCAAGAACCCGTCCTGCAGCGGATGTCACCGCGTGATCGATCCGCCCGGCATGACGCTGGAGAATTTCGGTCCGACCGGCGCGTGGCGCGCCGAAGACAACGGCGTGGCGATCGACCCGGCCGCGGATCTGTACGATGGCCGCCGGATGGACGGCGCCGCCGGGCTGCGGGCGGCGCTCGTCGTCCACCAGGACATGGTGCTGCGCAACTTCACCCAGCAACTCCTGACCTACGCGCTCGGCCGGCGCGTGTCCTACAAGGACATGCCGGCCGTTCGTGCCATCGTGCGCGCCGCCGCGGCCGACAACAACCGCTTCTCCGCATTCGTGGCGGGCGTCGTCACGAGCGCCGCCTTCCGTTCGGCCAGCCCGCAGAAGGAGCCCTGATGTTCATCACCAGAAAGTCTCTGTCGCGCCGCGCCGTGCTCAGGGGCCTGGGCGCCGCCGTCGCGTTGCCGGCGCTCGATGCGATGACGCCGGCCATGGCGTTTGGCCGGACGACCGCTCGCCCGGCGCCGCGGCTGATCTGCATCGAGATGGTGCACGGCGCCGCCGGCAGCTCGGCGCTCGGTGCGGAACGCCACCTGTGGGCGCCCGAGGCGATCGGCCGTGAGTTCGATCTCACGCCGACCAGCCTCAATGGCCTCGCCGCCTTTCGCGAGCACCTCACGATCGTCAGCAACACCGACGTCGCCTGCGCCGAGCCGTACACCGCGCGCGAGATCGGCGGCGATCACTTTCGCTCGAGCGCGGTCTATCTCACGCAGGCGCACCCCAAATTGACCGACGGCGCCGACGTCGAGGCCGGCACGTCGCTCGATCAGATTTACGCGTCGCGAGTCGGACGCGACTCGCCGATCCCGTCGATGCAGATGTGCATCGAGGACGTCGATCAGGGCGGCGCCTGCGGGTTTCCGTATGCTTGCGCTTACACGGACTCGATCAGCTGGGCCTCGCCGACTCAGCCGCTCCCGATGATCCGCAACCCGCGCGTCGTCTTCGACGAGATGTTCGGCGTGTTGGGCAGCGGCGAGGCGCCCGAACAGCAGAGGGCCCGGCTGGCTGACGACCGCAGCATTCTGGACTGGCTCGGCACCGCGATCGGACGGCTCAGTCGCGACCTCGGCGCGGCCGATCGGCGCCGCCTCGCCGACTACCTCGACAACATTCGCGAGATCGAGCGCCGGCTGCAGGCGGTCGAGGCCTTCAATCGCTCCGGCGAGACCCGCGCGTTGCCCACGGCGCCCGCCGGCGTGCCTGACAGCTTCACGGAGCACGTGCGGCTGATGTTCGATCTGCAGCTGGTCGCGCTCCGCTCGGACATCACGCGGGTGTTTGCCTTCAAACTCGGCCGCGACAACTCCAATCGCGTCTATCCCGAGAGCGGCTGCACGGGCGCGTTTCACCCGACGTCCCACCACAGCGGGAAGATCGAGAAGATCCTCGACTTCGCGAAGCTCAATCACTTCCATGTCAGTCAGCTCGCGTATCTGCTTGAGCGCATGCGCGACACGCCCGACCACGACGGCACGTTGCTCGACAACAGCGTCGTGCTCTATGGATCCCCGATGGGCGATTCGAATCTCCACAACCACAAGCGCGTGCCGTTCCTCATCGCCGGGCACGCCGGCGGACGCATCACGGGCGGCCTCCACATCAAGGCCCCGGCAGGGACGCCGCTCGCCAACGCGATGCTCGGCGTCCTGCACGCCCTGGGCGCCGACGATGTGGGCCAGTTCGGTGATAGCGAGGCGGCGCTGGACTTGAACTCGTTCAACCCGCGTTCAGCCTGATCCGGCTAAGCTCTCGGGCATGGCCAAGTCTTCCACTTCGACCGTGGTGCTCGTGGTGCTCCTCGTGATTCTGGTCGTCGCCCTCGCGGTTCATTTGATGGGCGGCAACCCCTTCGGCTGGCTCGGCGGCATGCGGAGTCTGCACGGGCGTGGCTAACATCCTGCGCGACGTGCGGCAGGCGCTCCGGACGATCGGGCGGATGCCCGTGCTCGCCTCGGTGATCGTTCTCTCGCTCGGCGCCGGCATCGGCGTCAACGCGACCGTCTTCTCGTGGATCCAGACGTTCGTCTTCAACCCGCTGCCGGGCGTGGCGCGAAGCGGCAGTCTCCACTTCATCGAGGCCGTGACCGAGACGGGCGCGTATCCCGGCGTGTCGTGGGCCGAGTTCCAGGACCTCCGCGAGCGCGTGAAGAGTTTCCGTGACGTCGCGGCGTTTCGCATGGCGCCGCTCTACGTCGGCATGCCGGGTCAGACGGAACGCGCCTACGGGCAATTCGTCTCGGGAAACTTCTTCGGGCTCCTGAATCTCCAGCCGACTCGCGGCCGGCTGCTGTTGCCCTCTGACGCCGCCCGCCCCGGCGGCGAGCCCGTCGTCGTCATCTCCTACGATTACTGGCAGTCGCACTTCGCCGGTAGAGACGACGCGATCGGGTCATCGGTGAGGGTGAACGACGCGCAAGTGACGGTCGCCGGCGTGGCGCCCCGCGATTTTCAGGGATCGGTGCTCGGTCTCAGCTTCGACATGTGGATGCCGGCCACGATGGCGCCGGTGCTGATGCCCGGCTCGAAGGAGCTCGTCGAGCGCGGGCAGCGAGGCTACGCCGTGTTGGGCCGCCTCGCTGACGGCGTTACCGCGACGCAAGCGACAGAGGATGTCGCCGCAGCGATGCGCGATCTGGCCGCCGCGTATCCGGCGAGCAACCTGAACATCACGGGCGAAGTGCTCAAGTTCTTCGACGCGCCGCGCGGGCCGCAGCGGTTCTTCGCGAGCGCGCTGTGGTTCCTGCAGATCGTCATGCTGTTGCTGCTGCTCACCGTTTGTGGCAACACCGCTAATCTCGTGCTGGCGCGCGCGATGTCGCGGCAGCGCGAGGCCGGCGTGCGGCTCGCGCTCGGCGCGCGTCCGAGCGCGCTCGTGCGGCTGATCCTCACCGAGAACCTGCTGCTCGCCATCGCGGGCGCGGCGGTCGGTGTGTTGATCGCCATCTGGGGTACCGAGGCCCTTCGCGCGGTCCCGATGACTGGCGCGTTCCCCGTCAAGTTCCAGACGCACATCGACATCGGCACGCTCGCGTTTGCCGGCGGCCTCGCGTTGCTGTGCGGCGTGCTCTTCGGCACCCCGCCGGCCGCGCAGTTGGCGGGGCTGGAGCCCCTCGCCGCGTTGGGCGTCTCGCCGCAGATGTCCTCACGCAGTTCGCTGCGCAGCCTGCTCATGGGCGCGCAGCTCGCGATGGCCGTCATCGTGCTCGCGGCCGCCGCGCTCTTCTATCAGAGCTTTCGGGAGACCCGCTGGATCGATCCGGGCTTCCGAACCGAAGGCGTCCTCGTCGCGGCCTACGACCTGAACGGCCGGCTCGAAGCGACCGCCGGCCCGGACGACGCAGCGAAAAACGAGGCCGCCCGGACATTTGTCTCGCGTCTGGTCGCGCGGCTCAACGAACAGCCGGCGGTTGAAGCCGCGGCGGTGTCCACGTCAGTGCCGCTCGACATTCACGGCCTGCCACGGCGGACATTTCGGGTCGAAGGTTCGGCCCGGCCCGACGGCCGGGACGACGAAGCGCTTCAGAACGTCGTCACGCCGGGCTATTTCAGGACGCTCGGCATTCCGTTCCGGGCGGGCGCGGACTTCGTTTCGCTCGAGGATCGGACGACGGCGCCGCAAGTGATCGTCAACGACGCGTTCGTGGCGAAGTATCTGAGCGGAAGCGCGGCGCTCGGCCGCCTCATCGAGTCGCGCGGCCGTCAATACACGATTGCCGGCGTCGTTGCGACCACCACGTACGACGCGTTCGGCGAGCCGCCGACGCCGATCATCTACTTCTCATATCGCGATCGGACTTCGTGGGCGGGCGAGGTGCATCTGCGTTCGCGTCCCGGCATGGAAAACGCGCTCGCCGAAGCCGTGCGAAGCGCGGTGCGTTCGCTCGATCCGGAGTTGCCGGTCTACAACGTCCGCACCATGACGGAGCACATCGACCGGAACCTCGTGCTGCGCAAGATCCCGGCGCGGATGTTCGTGGTGCTCGGGCCGCTGCTGTTGTTGCTCGCGGCGATCGGTGTCTACGCGGTGGTCGCCTACACGGTGTCGCAGCGCACGACCGAGATCGGCGTCCGCCTCGCGCTCGGCGCGACGAATGCGCGGGTGACGTTCGAGACCGCCATCGACAGCTTCAAGGTGGCGCTCAACGGGGTCATTGCCGGGTCGCTGGTCGTCGTGCTCGTTGACCTGCATCTCATTCGAGGCGGCGCGAAGGATCTGCCCGCGCTCATCGGCGTGCCGGTGTTGCTGCTCGTCGTGTGCGCGGGCGCTTGCTGGTGGCCCGCCCGCAAAGCGGCGTCGCTCAGCCCGTTCGCGGCATTGAGAAAGGAGTAGCCGCAGGGCTTCAGCCCTGCGGGCTGCGATTGAGAAGAGCGTAGCCGCGGGCTGAAGCCCGCCGCCTACTTCGGCGGCAGCGGGTTCAGCGGCAGCGGCGGCGCGGCGTTTGGCGCGGCCTTCCGAAAATCCTCGCCGAGTAGCATTGCCACCGTTGCGGCCAGCTGCGATGTCGTCACCGTCAGGTCGCGACGGACGCCGAGCGCCGGCACGCCCGCGCCGATCGCCGCAAACCACGTGTTTTCCGCCGCGGGCACATCCTTCCCGTGGTCGCTCCAGTCCTTCGTGGTCGCGCCGCGTCCGTGGTCGGTGGTGACGATGAGCGCGGTGGTGCCGCGGTAGGCGGGGAGACTCTGCAGGACGTTCCAGATGCGCTCGATGAAGCGGTCGGCGCGGATCGACGCGTCGAGATAGAGGTCGTAGCGGCCCTCGTGCGCCCATTCGTCGCCTTCGCCGAGCATGAGATAGAGCACGCGCGGCCGCGCGGTCTTCAGCGACTCGATCGCCGCGTACACCATCGGCGCATCGACCGTGCCGTAATCCCAGAACGCGGGCACGTCCTTCGCGAATTCATTGATCTCGCGCTCGCGCATCGTCTTCGGCGCGACGACCGGCGAGAATCCCGTGCCGACGGGAATGCGGCTGCGCTCGCTGTTCAGAATGTAGGGCAGCACGTCCCAGGCGCCGAACGCGGCGACGCGGCCGCGAAAGGCCGGCCGCGCGTTGAGCCACTCCAGCACGGTGACGTTCGGATTCGGCACCTTCTTGTTGCTGTCGATGCGGGCGTCCGGCGCGCCGGCGAACATCTCGTTGTAGCCGGGATACGAAAACCAGAGGCCGTTGGTCACGTGCGACCGGCTGCCCGCCGCCGGGTCACCGAAGATCTGACCCTTCGCCGCGACCGTCTTCCAGAGAAACGGCAGCAGCCGCGCGCGCCGGTCCGCGGCGCCGCCCGCGGTGTACTCGCGTTCGCGCGCCGTCGGCTGACCCTTCGAGTCCTTCTTGAAGTACTCCGGCGAGGGGCCGCCGAACATCTCTTGCCAGCGGAACCCGTCGATCGTGACGACCACCACATTCTTTGCGCCCGGAGTGGACTGGGCCGATGGCGAGAATCCGGCGGCGATGAACGTCAGCGCGAGGGCGAAGGCGGCGCGTCTCATGGGTGCATTATGCTATCGGGATGTGGAGTGCGGCGGCCGCGATCGTGATGGCGGCGATGCTCGCGGCCCCGGACCAGCAGGCGCCCTCGTCTCAGCCGGGCGGCCCCGTCCCATTTCCGTGCGATGCGGACGGCGCGATCCGCTGCAGCTACCAGCAGGTGGAGACTGTCACCGGTTCGCGGTCGCTCGACGACATGCGCATCATCAGCAAGTACATCCAGCTCGTGGCCGAGCGCAACCGCCGGTACTACATTTCCTGGCAGACCAAGGCGCCGTCGGCGGCGTATGAGCTGGTGAAGCGCGTGAAGTCCTTTCCGTATCTGCCGTACGGCGATTCGTATTCGATCGTCGGGCTCGAGATCGCCCTGAATCAGAGCGCGGACACCGTCACGGTCAAGTACCCCATGAAGCCCAAGCCGAACAGCCTCGAGCCCATTCCGGACAAGGACCACGCCGTGTACTCGACGAAGCTCTCGGACTTCATCAAGGGCCTCGAGAAGGAAATCGTCAAGCTCAAGAAGTACGAAAAAGGCCCCGGTCTTCCGCACTGAAACCTTCGACCCCCGAGGGGGTTCTTCTCGTAATGCCTGTCCATGAGCGACACCCCGCGGACCTCGCAGTTTGAGGCGTTCGTGGTCGCCTATCAGGACATGGTCTTCGCGACGGCGGTCCGGCTACTCGGCCGTCCGGCGGATGCCGAGGACGTCGCGCAGACGGTGTTTCTGAAGGCGTGGGAACGGTTCGACGAGCTCAGCGAGAGCCCGTCGGCCCCTGGGTGGCTCCGGACGGTCGCGACGAACCTGAGCCTGAACCACCTGACCCGGCATCGCCGGCGGTGGCAGTTGTTCAGCGAGATGGGCCGCGAAGGGGAGGAGGCTGCGATGGATCCGGTCGAGCGGCTCACATCCACGGCGGAATCCGCGCCGGCCTCGCTCGAGCGTGCCGAGCGCGACCGCGCGCTCGACGCCGCGGTGCGGCGATTGCCGGATCCGCAGCGCGTGCCGCTGGTCCTCTTTCATTTCGAGGACCGCAGCTATCAGGAGATCGCCGAGCTGCTCGGCGTTTCGTTGGGCAAAGTGAAGACGGACATTCATCGCGGGCGCCTGGCGCTCCGGGGGTATCTGGGTGATGGCAGTCGATCGATTTGATTCGAGCGTGGATGCCGAGCTGGCGCGCCGCGTGGACGCCGCGCTGAAGCAGCTGCCGGCGCCGGCGGCGCCGGCGACGCTCGCCGCTCGCGTAATGGGCGCCATTCGGGACGAGGCGCCGGCGCGCGCCGGCGTCGAATGGCCCGTCGCCTGGAAGATCGCGCTGACCGCGATGGCCGCGCTGCTCGTGGCGGGTGCGCTGCTGGCCTGGCCGTACGCGCTGGAATTCGCCCGCACGGGCTGGCAATCGCCGGCTGTGGTGCTCCTGCGCGCGACGGCCGCCGCCGCGCGGCCGCTCGTGCCCGTCGCGCTCCTGTATATCGCCGCAATGGTAGCCGCGTGCGCGGCCGCGGCATCGATGTTGAAGCACGTCGCGCTGGGAGGCGCGTCTAATTCATGAACACTCCTCGTTTCTTCAAAAGAGCCGTGGCCGGCGCCGCGCTGGCGCTTGCGATCTCGTCCGGCGCGCCGCTCGGCGCGGCCCAGATCGTCGAAGAAGGCTACGTCTACCACCGCGGCGTCGTGCGCGTCCTGCAGGACTACCGCCTCGGCCCGACCGACGCCGTCCGCGAGGCCACGATCATCTACGGGAATGTCCAGATCGACGGCCAGGTCGATTGGGATCTCCGGGTCGTCTTCGGCGAACTCCATCTGACGAAGACGGCGATCGTGCGCGGCTCGGTGTTCGTGACGGCGGGCAACGTCACCATCGACGACGGCGCGACCATTCGGCGCGATCTGGTCGTCGTGGGCGGGACCACGACCGCGCCGCCGACATTCGCGCCCGGCGGCGAGCACGTCGTCCTGGGCAATCAGTGGCTGGGCGACACGATGCGCGGCGTGATGCCGTGGCTCACGCGCGGATTGCTCTGGGGCCGGATCATCGTGCCCGACATTCAGTGGGTGTGGAGCGTGCTGTTCGTGTTCCTGATCCTTACCCTGGCGATCAACACGTTGCTCCACGAGCCCGTCGGCGCGTTTGCCGCGACGCTCTCCGCCAGGCCGTTCAGCGCGTTCGCCACAGGACTGCTGGTGCTGCTGCTCGCCGGACCGGTCTGCGCGTTGCTCGCCGCAACCGTCATCGGCATCGCCATCATTCCGTTCTTCCTGTGTGCGATTGTCCTCGCGTGGATCACCGGCAAGGTCGGTGTGCTGCGCTGGATCGGCCGCACGATTTTCACGCGCGGTGCGGAACCCGAGACGCGGCTCCAGGCGATTCGTTCCGTCAGCGTGGGCTTCCTGGCGATCAGCCTGCTGTACATGGTGCCGGTCGTGGGCATCGTCACGTGGGCGATGATCGGCGTCTTCGGTCTCGGCGCCGCGACGCAGCATTTCCTGAGCGGCCTTCGCCGCGAGCGCCCACCGAAGCCGCCCAAGGCGCCCAAGGCGCCGGCGCCGGCTCCGACTCCGGGCGGGGAGCCCGTGTTTGCCGCCGCGGTGCCGCCGGAGTCACCGATGGACTATCGGCACGCCGCGCCGGAGCCGCCTCCGCCCCCGCCGCCACCGCCGACGTTCGCGCCCGGCGACCTTCGAGCGTTTCCGCACGCCGCGTTTCTCGATCGCCTGGCCGCGCTGGCGATCGACCTGATTCTCATCGGCGTGCTGACGTCGATCATGGTCTCCAGCCGGCGGACGTTCGATGACGAACCCTACTTTCCGATGTTGTTCTTTGCGTATTGCGCGTTGTTCTGGGCCTGGCAGGGGACCACGATCGGCGGCATCGTCTGCAACTTGCGGATGGTGAAGGCCGACGGCAAGCGGCTCGAATTCGTCGATGCGTTCGTTCGCGCGTTGGGAGGGGTGCTCTCGGTGGCCGCGCTGGGGATCGGCTTCCTCTGGATCCTCCGCGATCCGCAACAACAGGCCTGGCACGACAAGATCGCGGGGACGATCGTGGTCAAGGTTCCCCGCGGGACACCGCTGGAATAAAGGCTTCATGTCCTTCATGTCTTCATGGTGATAGCTTTTCTGTGTGCCCACGCGTGCAGCGGTCGCCGATTGGCTCGGACTGAATCGCGCGACGCTGGCGGTGCTCGCCGTCATCGGCTGCCTCGGCCTCAGCGAAGAACTCTGGAGTAACTTCCTCTCGCTTCACCTGCGCGACCAGGCCGCCGCGCAAGGCGCGGCGAATGCCGTCGCCTCGGCCGCGGCCTACATGGGGTTCATCGCGTTTGCGAAGAACCTGCTCGAGGGCGTGGCCTACATCGCCGGCGGTACCGTCGCGCACCGGCTGGGCGCGCGCGTCGCGCTGGCCGTCTCCGCGCTGCCGATGGCCGCGGGCTTCGCCATCATGTTGACCTCCCGGCATCCCTGGGCGATCGCCGCCGGCGCGCTGCTCATGACCAACTGGGAACCGCTGTCCGTGCCGGCGACCTTCGACGTCGTCGGCAGCGAAGTCCGGAAGGAGCGGCGGACGATTGCGTTCGCGGTGCAGAGCATTCAGAAGCGCCTCCCGAAGATGATCGGGCCGATGATCGGCGGCATCGCGATCGGCGCCGTCGGCTACTGGCTGAATCTTTCGCTGGCGATCGGGTTTCTGGCGCTGTCCGTGATCATTCAGCTGTTCTTGACGAGCCGGATGCGCCCCAAAGCCGAGCCGGCCCACGTGCCGTTCCGCGACATCCTCCGGAACATGCCCGCGGATCTCAGACGGTTGCTGAGCGCGGAGATCTTCATTCGGTGGGGCGATTGGTTCGCGCGCGACTTCGCGGTGCTGTACGTCGTCAGCCTGCTGGTCGAACGCTACGGCTGGACCGAACGCGCGGCCGCGGCGACGGCCGGGTACCTGCTCGCGGTGATGGCGGCGACCGCGCTCGCCACCTACGTGCCGATCGCGAAGCTCATCGACCGGTCCGATTCGCCGCGGCCGTTCATCGGTCTCACGTTCCTGATGTTCTCGCTGTTTCCGATCTGCCTCGTCCTGCTGCCGCGCATCAGCGACGCGCTGGGCGTGCCGGTGATCGCCGGACTCGTGCTGACCTACGTGATCAACGGCCTTCGCGAAATCGGCGAGCCGGCGCGGAAGGCGCTGATCTCGAGCGGATTCCCGGCGGAGGTTCGCGCCCGGGGCATCGGGCTCTACTGGGGCCTGCGTTCGTTTGCGTTCTGCCCGGCGCCGCTCGTGGCGGCGTGGCTGTGGACCGCGGTTGGCCCCGACGCCACATTCCTGATCGGCGGCGGGTTCGGCCTGGCCGGCACCGCGCTCTTCTACTTGCGCAGGTAGTCGTCGGTCTTCGCCAGCCAGTCCTGGCGGGGCGGATCAAAGATGTCGACGTCCAGCGTGTCCTCGAGCGCTTCCGCTTTGTGCCACACCATCGACGGGATGTGGAGGACTTCGCCGGCGCGCAGGACCAGCTCCTGCTTCTCGTCTTCGCCAATCCAGAACTTCAGCGCGCCTTCGAGGATGTAGGTGAGCTGCTCGTTCTCGTGCTGGTGGCGCGGCACGACCATGCCCTTCTTCAAGTACACGTGCGCGAGCATCATCCGGTCGCCGGTGATCAACCGCCGGTCCAGCAGATCCGTCACGCGCTCTTTCGGCATGTCGTTCCAGCGATAAAACGTTACACTTCGGTCGGTCATGACGAGATTCTACGTGAAGTGCGGCGGCGCCTTTGCGCTGACCGTGGCGGCAGCGCTGTCCGTGTTCGCGCAGGCACCGCCGACGATTTCCGTCAACGATCTGCATCAGGTGCGGTTGATGCTTCGCGAAGGCTACGAAACCGTCAAGCGGGAGTACTACGATCCGGCCTTCCACGGCATAGATCTCGACGCGCGGTTCAAGGAGTACGACGAGAAGCTCAAGACCGCGCCATCGAAGAACGCCGGTCTGACCCTCGTCGCCGCGTTCTTCGACGGCCTTCAGGATTCGCACACGTACTTCCAGCCGCCCGCGCATTCGTATTCGGTGGACTACGGCTACCGGCTCGCCGTCGTTGGCGACGATGTGTATGTCGATCGGGTGCGGCCGGATACCGACGCGGCGTCGAAGGTGAATCCGGGCGACCGGCTGATGTCGCTCAACGGGAACCCGGTCGGCCGCGAAAGCTATCACCGCATGCAGTATCTGCTCCAGGTGCTGCAGCCGCAGCCGTCCACGCGACTGGTGCTGCGCAATCCTCAGGGCGCGGACCGCACCGTGTCGGTGGAGACGAAGCTGACGCAGGGCCGCGTCGTGCGGGATCTCTTCGGCGGAGGCGGCGGCGAACTGCAGGACCTCGAGCTCCGCGATGAGGCGGCGATGCAGTTGATGCGCAGCCGCCATGTCGAGCAGGGCGGCGTGATGATCTGGAAGATGCCGATCTTCGTCGCCGAGAACGGCGAGATCGACGCGTTGTTTGCGACGGCGCGCAAGCAGAAGGCGCTCGTGCTCGATCTGCGCGGCAATCCCGGCGGCCGGGTCGACACGCTTCGCCGGATCGTGTCCAACCTGTTTCCGGGCGACGTGACGCTCGGCGCGCGGATCACGAGGAAAGGCAAGACCGGCTTTGCCGCGAAAGGCCGCGGCGCCGACGCGTTTTCCGGGCAGTTGATCGTGCTGGTGGATGCCGGGTCCGCGTCATGCTCGGAACTCGTCGCGCGGGTGGTGCAACTCGAGAAGCGCGGTACGGTGGTCGGCGACCGGTCGGGCGGCGCCGTCATGGAAGCGCGTCTGTTCGAGTCGGGCCAGATGGGCTCGGCGGTGATTCTCTACGGCTACTCCGTCACGTCCGCCGACATCGTCATGACCGACGGCAAGAGCCTCGAGTCGATCGGCGTCACGCCGGACGAGCGCCTCTTGCCGACCGGTCAAGACCTGGCGGCCGGGCGCGATCCCGTCCTCGCGCGCGCCGCCAAGCTGGCCGGCCTCGACCTCGATCCGGTTGCGGCAGGGAAGCTGTTTCCGTTTGAATGGAAATGAGCCGGAGCCGACTGCTGCTGGTTGCTCTGTGTCTTGCCGGCGCCACGCTGGTTGGGCGGGCGAGTCCGCAGGCGCCGACCTCGGCGGAGGTGACGCTCCTTCGCGGCATGCTGGGCGATGCGCGGAGCTACGTGGAGGAGTACTACTACGACAGGACATACCGCGGCATCAAACTCGGAAACCGGGTCAAGGACTTCGACGCGCGCGTGCGGCAAGCCCGTTCGTTTGACGAGGGCCTGACGCTTGTCTCGGAGTTTCTGGGCGGATTCAACGACTCGCACACCTATTTCATTCCGCCGTTGCGGCCCGAAGTCTTCGAGTACGGCTATCGTCTGCTCGCGGTCGGCAACGACGTTTTTGTTCGGCGGGTCAAGGGTGGATCCGACGCGGCGGCCAGTCTTCGCGTCGGCGATCAGGTGCTGGCGGTCAACGGGCATCCCGCCAGCCGGACGACGCTCCTCGAGATTCAATCGCTGTTCGGCCGGCTGCAACCGCAACGGGAGATGCACCTGTCATTGAGGTCGGTCGATGGCGCGCTGCGCGACGTGACAGTCCGCGCCGAAGTGCGCCCGCGCCCGCCGAGATCCCTGGCGGGACTCTCGTTACAGCAGGCGGGTCTTGAGGAGATCAAGATGGAGGCGCGCGAGAGCGGCTTGATGACGGCGAGGACGTCGCTCGTGGACGATGTCCTGATCTGCCAGTTTCCATCGTTCCTGGGCACGCCTGAAGGCATCGATGCGCTCTTTCGCGAGATCAAGAAACACCGGGCGATGGTGCTGGACCTGCGCGGAAACCCGGGCGGCTTCACCGCGGTGGAATCGCGCGTGATCACGAATCTCTTCACGAAGCGCGTGACAATTGGTGAGCAGGTGACGCGATTCGGCCGGTCGCGAGAGACGGTGCCGGGAAGCCGCGGTGCTTTTGTCGGAAGGTTGATCGTGCTGATCGACGCGCGCTCCGCATCGGCGTCGGAACTTCTCGCGCGCATCGTGCAGCTCGAAGGCCGTGGCACGGTGCTTGGCGATCGGTCTGCCGGTGCCGTCATGGAGGGCGTGCTCCTGACCGGCACGCGAGGTTTCGGGACGCCCTATTCGTTCTCGATTACGAGAGCCGACCTGCTGATGACCGACGGTCACAGCCTCGAAGGCCGCGGCGTCACGCCCGACGAACTCCTCCTGCCGACTGCGCAGGACCTCGCCGCAGGGCGCGATCCGGTCCTGTCGCGAGCGGCGAGACTCCTGGGCCTCGACCTGGACCCCGTCGCGGCGGGCCGGTTGTTTCCCTACGAGTGGAGGTAGGCCGCCATGAAGCGACGCGATGCGCTGAAGACGCTGGGCCTGGCCGCGCTGGCCTTCGCCGGGACCAGGGGCGTAGCCGGGGCTGAAGCCCCGGCCTACGAGAGCCGCGCGCGAAAGAACTTCGTCTGGATGCGTCCTGACCCGAAGAAGACCGCCGACGCGTGGAAGCGCGAGTTTGCGCTGATGAAAGCGTCCGGCATCGACGCCATCGCGCCTGAAATCTACAACGGTCGATCGGCGCTCTACGGCAGCCGCCGGTTTCCCGTTCGCGCGGAATGGCTCGAGATGGCGATCCCACTCGCGAAGGACGCCGGCCTCGAAGTGCACGCGTGGATGTGGACGATGGTGTGCCTGGTGCCGGAGGTGCTGGCGGCGCATCCGGACTGGTACAACGTCAACGCCAAAGGGGAGTCGGCGGCGACGAAGCCGGCGTACGTCGACTACTACAAGTTCCTCGATCCGGCCCGCCCGGAAGTGCGCGAGTTCATTCGCGAGACCGTGCGCGAACTCGCCGCGATCCCGGGCCTCGCGGGCATTCACCTCGACTACATCCGGCATCCCGATGCGATCCTGCCGTCGGGCCTCTGGTCGAAGTACGGCATCGTGCAGGACAAGGTGTATCCGCCGTACGACTACGGCTACACCGACTACAGCCGCGCCCGGTTCAAGTCGCAGACCGGCGTGGACCCGCTGACGCTCGCCGATCCGGAAGCCAATGCCGCCTGGCTCAAGTACCGGCTCGACTCGGTCGTCGATCTCGTGAATGACTACCTCGTGCCAGCGGCGAAGCAAGGCGGCAAGACGATCACCGCCGCCGTGTTTCCGGGGCCGAGCCGCGCGCGCACGATGGTCCGGCAGGATTGGGGCCGGTTCAAGCTCGACGCGTTTCTGCCGATGCTGTACCAATCGTTCTACGAGGCCGGCCCGGAGTTCGTGAAGACGTACACCGAAGAGGCCGTGCGCACGGTGAACGTGCCGGTCTACAGCGGGCTCTACGTCGAGCCGCTCTCCGACGCGGATTTCACGCGGACGATTCGCGCCGCGCTCGACGGCGGCGCGTCGGGTGTGTCGATCTTCGATGCCGGCGCGATGACCGCCGCCCGGTGGAACGTGTTCGCGAAGGTGATCAAGGCCTAAGTGCTTTTCACCATGGAGGGCCATGAAGGGCCATAGAGGAATTGCGGGTTTGTTGATTCTGGCTGCGTTCGCGGTGCTCCCGGCTGCGCAGACCGAGACCGTCATTCCGCGGCCGCGCGGGTATGTGGCGGTCAAGGCCGCGGCGGCGCCGGTGATCGACGGGAAGTTGGATGATGCGGCGTGGAGCGCGGCGGCGTGGACGGAAGCCTTCGTCGACATCGAAGGGGACGTCAAGCCGAAGCCGGCGCTGCTGACGCGGGCGAAGATGACGTGGGACGACACGTACTTCTACGTCGGCGCGGCGCTCGACGAACCCGCGCTGTGGTCCGACATCACCGCGCACGACGCCGTGATCTTCCACGAGAACGACTTCGAAGTGTTCATCGATCCCGACGGCGACAGCCACGCGTACTACGAGTTCGAGATCAACGCGCGCGGGACGTTCTGGGATCTGTTCCTGCCGGTGCCGTATCGCGCCGGCGGCAAGGCGCTGGATAGCTGGGAGATTCCGGGATTGAAGTCGGCCGTGGCGATCGACGGCACGCTCAATCACCCGGGCGATGTCGACCGCGGCTGGACGGTCGAGCTTGCATTCCCATGGGCGGTGCTCGGCCAGCAGGCGAATCGGCCCGCGCCGCCGCGCGACGGCGATCAATGGCGGGTGAACTTCTCGCGCGTGGAGTGGACGACTGAGACCGCCGGCAGTTCCTATCGCGCGAAAGCCGGCGTGCCGGAACACAACTGGGTCTGGTCGCCGCAGCACGTCGTGGACATGCACCGGCCCGAGCGATGGGGCTACGTGCAGTTCTCAGACAAACCAGCCGCACTCGTGCCCGACCCATCGTGGCCGGCGCGGCAGTGGCTCCAGGCGATCTACGAGGCGCAGCGGGAATTCCGCCGCACGCGCGGACGCTACGCGGCGACGCTCGGCGAGCTCGAGCTCAACGTGTTCATGGATTTCTCGCTGGGCCGTCCACAGCTGTGGGCCACGCCGTCGCTCTTCGAGGCCTCAATAGAAACGCGCGTCGCCGGCGGCCCTCCGGTCGTCTGGAGAATCCGCCAGGACGCGCGCGTCTGGTCCGGCCAGTAAATCCCTAACTTCTCAATCCCACACTCTCAAAATTTCGACCACAGGTACTGGTTCGTCACCTCGTGGTGGAACTGCACTTCGGCGATCTTGATCTGCGAGCCGAGCGCCTTCGGGCACCGTTCCGCCGACGCGAGCTTGAGATCCGCGTAGCGCCCGTGCACGTCCTCGCCGAGCAGCTCCGCCATGAACGTGCTGCTCTTGAACAGACGGATGCCGTCGTAGATGTTGTCGGGCAGGAACTTGGTGCGGTTCCGCCGGGTTTCGGCGTCGACGTTCTTCTCGACCGGGCCTTCGAGGCCGGTGCGCAGCAGCGTGTAGAGCGCGAGGTACGGATTGGCGTCCGGCGCGATCGAACGCACTTCCACGCGCGCCGACTTCTCGTTGCCGATCGGAATCCGGATCATCGCGCCGCGGTTGATCGCCGAGGCCTTGATCTGGTTCGGCGCTTCGTAGTGCGGATCGAGACGGCGATAGGCGTTGACGCTCGGGTTGAGGACGAGACAGATCTCCTGGCCGCTCGCGAGAATGCGATCGATGAAGCTCCACGCCGATTTCGAGACGCCGTCCTGGCCCTTCGGATCCCAGAACTGGTTCTTGCCGTTCTTCGAGATCGAGAGGTTGGTGTGCATGCCGCTGCCGTTGACGCCGGTGATCGGCTTCGGCAGGAAGCTCGCGGTGAGATCCATGCGCGCCGCCACCTGGCGGCAGAGCAGCTTGTAGAGCAGGATCTGGTCCGCGGCGATGTTGACCTCGGTGTAGCTGTAGTTCATCTCGAACTGCGACGGCGCGACTTCCGGGTGATCCTTTTCGTTCTCGAAGCCCATCGCGCGCTGCACTTCGGCCGCGGTGTCGATGAAGAGACGCAGGCCGTCGCCGGGCAGCGAGTGGTAGTAGCCGCCGGTGCTGATCAGGTCGAACTGGCCCGTCTCATGGTAGTGACGCTCGGCGTCGCGGCCCTTGAAGAGGAACCCCTCGATTTCGTTGGCCGCGTTGAAGACCGTGCCGTCCTTCTTGAACTTCTTGTCGGTCCACGCCTTGAGCCGCGACCGCAGGTCCGCGATGTAGGGCGAGCCGTCCTTCTCGAGGACGTCGGCGAACACCAGCACCTTGCCGGGGCCGAACACATCGCTCGGCAGCCAGTACATCGCCGGCCAGTCGATCGCCAGGCGCAGGTCCGACTCGGCCTGCTGCGAGAAGCCGCGAATCGACGACCCATCGAACGTCAGGTTGTCGGCGGACTTCAGCAGGAACTTCTTGTCGTAGTCGAGGACGTGCAGGCGGCCTTCGAGGTCCGAGAAACAGACCGTGACGGCCTTGATGCGCTTCTCGTCGGCGAGGTACTTCATGTGCTTCTCGCGCATCTTGTGCGCGGGCACACGCTTCAACCGGGCCTCTTTCGTGGCCAGGTTCATCTCTTCCAGCTTGTCGTAGGGAATCTCGAGGAAATCACGCAGGGACATGGGGGTGGCTCCGGGAAGACACATTTATAGCATAAAGATTTATCTGTTAACTCTTATTTCTTATCGATTAAGAATAAAATCTTCACCATGAAGGACATGAAGACGCTCATCGGGATCCTGGGTCTGGCGCTCGGCGTCGCGCAGCCGGCGGCCGAGCCGCTGCGGCCCGTGCACACGTTCTCGATCGTCGCGCGCGACGCCGCCACCGGCGAGATCGGCGTCGCCGTCCAGTCGCACTGGTTCTCGGTCGGGTCGGTCGTCCCCTGGGCCGAAGCCGGCGTCGGCGCCGTCGCGACGCAATCATTCGTGGACCCGAGCTACGGCCGCGACGGCCTCGCGCTCATGCGCGGCGGCGCCAGCGCGCCCGACGCGCTCAAGGCGCTCATCGCCAAAGACGCCGGCAAGGACGTCCGGCAGGTCGCGATGATCGATGCGCAGGGCCGCGTCGATGCCTGGACCGGGGCCAAAGACATCCCGGCCGCTGGTCACATCATCGGCAAGGGCTACTCGGTGCAGGCCAACCTGATGGCGAACGCCACCGTCTGGCCGGCGATGTCGAAAGCGTTCGAGGCCGCGAAGGGCGATCTCGCCGATCGAATGCTCGCCGCGCTCGACGCCGCGCAGGCGGCGGGCGGCGACATTCGCGGCCGCCAATCCGCCGCGATCATCGTCGTCAAGGCGAAGTCATCCGGCAAACCGTGGGAAGACCGCGTGTTCGATCTGCGAGTCGACGATGCGCCGGAGCCGTTGCGGGAGCTGCGCCGCCTGGTGACGCTGCAGCGTGCCTACAACCACATGAACGCGGGCGACCTGGCCGTCGAGAAGAACGACAACGCCGGCGCCCTGCGCGAATACGGCGCGGCCGAGCGGCTCGTGCCCGGCAACGCGGAGATGATCTACTGGCACGCCGTGGCGCTCGTCAACATGAAGCGCGTCGACGAGGCGCTGCCGCTCTTCCGAAAGGCCTTCGCGATCGACAAGAACTGGATCACGCTGACGCCGCGGCTCGCCCAGGTCGGGTTGCTGCCGAACGATCCGGCGTTGATCGCCCGGATTACCGGACGTACCAGCCGGGGCCGATGACCTTCTCGTTGGCGACGCCGGCGACACCGACGCGCAGCTCGGTCTCGCCCTTGGCGTCGGGCCGCTCGAAGATCACCTGATACTGGCCGAGGATGGCGTCGGCGAATCGCGTCACAGCCGCCGGCAGTGACGCCGTGCCGAAGA
>SCUN01000209.1 GCA_004297655.1 Acidobacteriota bacterium
ACTTGCCCATGCCGGAGAAGATCACGCGGCCGGCACAGCCGTGCAGCAGTTCCACCGCCGCCGTGAAGTTGGCGCCGAGCTGCGGGATGAGGCCGAGGATCGCGCGCGCTTCGGTCTCGAGCACTTCCTTCGCGAGATCCAGGCCTTTCTTGCCGCCGTTGCCGTTCACGGTTTCACCACCTCGTTGATGCGGTTGAGCCGGGTCAGGAGCGCTTCCAGCTTGTCGAGCCGCAGCGCGTTCTGCGAATCGCTCTTCGCCTTGGCCGGATCCTCATGGACCTCGAGGAAGATGCCGTCGATGCCCGCGCCGACGCCGGCCGATCCCAGGGGCTCGATGTACTCGGCAAGACCCGCGGTGACGCCGTCGCCGCCGCCAGGCAGCTGCAGGCTGTGCGTGATGTCGAAGACGACTGGCACGCCGAGCGCGCGCATCATCGGAAACGCGCGCATGTCGACGACGAGATTGTTGTAGCCGAAGGTGAAACCGCGCTCGGTGATGAAGACGCGGGGGTTGCCCGTGTCGGTGACCTTGCGAATCGCGTGTTTCACGTCGAGCGGCGCGAGGAACTGGCCCTTCTTGACGTTGACGACGCGGCCGGTCTTTGCGGCGGCGACGATCAGGTCCGTCTGCCGCGAAAGGAAAGCGGGAATCTGCAGGACGTCAACGACCGCGGCGGCCGGCTCGGCTTGCGAGGCGTCGTGAATGTCGGTGAGGATCGGCGCGCCGATGGCCTTCTTCACCTGTTCGAGCGTCTTGAGGCCGGCGTCGAGGCCCGGCCCGCGAAACGAGGTCAACGAGGTGCGGTTGGCTTTGTCGAACGACGCCTTGAAGACGTACGGCATCTTCACGCGGCGCGCGATCTCCGCGATCCGGCCGCCGAGTGCGACGGCGTGATCCGGGCTTTCGATGACGCACGGCCCGGCGATGAGGACCAGCCCGCGGTCGCCGAGCGTCACGCCCGGCACAATGGTGACCGTGTTCAACCCGCCACCTCACGAAGCCCGGCCGGATTGCGCTTCGACTTCACGGCGTGCGCGGCCGCGATGAAGCCGGCAAAGAGCGGATGCGGCGCCAGCGGTTTCGAGTGGAACTCCGGATGGAACTGCACGGCGATGAAGCAGGGATGGTCCGGGATCTCGACGATCTCGACGAACTTGCCGTCGGTCGACCGTCCGACGACCTTGAGGCCGTTGTCGGTGAGTGTCTTCTCGTAGAGGCAGTTGAACTCGTACCGATGACGGTGCCGCTCGGTGATGACGTCCTTGCCGTAGAGCCGCGCCGCCAATGATCCGGGCGTGAGCCGGCACTCGTAGCTGCCGAGCCGCATCGTGCCGCCGAGATCGTCCACGCCGAGCAGATCGCGGAGTTTGTAGATGACCTTGTGCGGGGCGTCTTCGGTGACTTCGGTCGAGTCCGCGTTGTCGAGCCCGGCGACGCCGCGCGCGAATTCCACGACGGCCCACTGGAACCCGTAGCAGATGCCGAAGTAGGGCGTGGCGGTCGTTCGCGCGTACTCGGCGGCCTTCATCATGCCGCGGCTGCCGCGGTTGCCGAAGCCGGGGCCGACCACGATACCCATCGATCCCTGGAGGAGTTTCTCCCCGCCGCGTTCTTCGAGGGCTTCGGCTTCGACGAAGCGCAGATCCACTTTCAGCCGGTGCTGGAAACCGCCGTGGTGGAGCGCCTCGATGATGCTCTTGTAGGCGTCCTTGTGCTCGACGTACTTGCCGACGAAGTGGATCGTGACGGTGTCGACCGGATTCTTGATGCGATCGACGAGCTCCGTCCACCGTTCGAGGTGCGCTTCGGTGAGCGGGAGCTTGAGGCGCTTGAGCAGAAGCTCGTCGAGGCCTTCCTGCATGTAGTAGAGCGGCACTTCGTACACGCTCTTCACGTCCATCGCGGTGATCACCGCTTCTTCGTCGACGTCGGTGAAGTGCGCGATCTTGCGCTTGATGTCCTGGGCGAGCGGCTGCTCCGAGCGGCAGAGCAGAATGTCGGGCGCAATGCCGATCGACCGAAGGTCGCGCACGCTGTGCTGCGTGGGCTTGGTCTTCAGTTCGCCGGCCGTCGCGATGTACGGCACCAGCGTGAGGTGAATGTAGAGCGTGTTGTCGCGTCCGACGTCCTGCCGGAACTGGCGGATCGCTTCGAGGAAGGGCAGGCTCTCGATGTCGCCGACCGTGCCGCCGATTTCCACGAGCAGCACGTCCACGCCGTCGGCGGCCTTCTTGATGCAGTCTTTGATTTCGTTGGTGATGTGCGGGATGACCTGCACGGTGCTGCCGAGGTAATCACCGCGGCGCTCCTTGTTGATCACCGACTGGTAGATTTTGCCGGTCGTCCAGCTGTGCACGCGCGTGGCGACCATGCTCGTGAATCGCTCGTAGTGGCCGAGGTCGAGGTCCGTCTCCGCGCCGTCCTCGGTGACATATACCTCGCCGTGCTGGAACGGGCTCATCGTGCCCGGATCGACGTTGATGTATGGATCGAGTTTTTGCAGCGCCACCTTGTAGCCGTGACCTTCGAGCAACGCGCCGATGGAGGCGGCGGCGAGGCCTTTGCCGAGTGACGAGACGACGCCGCCGGTCACGAAGATGTATTTGGTCTGGCGCTGAGTCATGAGGTCAGGAGTCTCCGGACGTGTTCGAGGTCTTCAGGCGTGTCCACGCCGATCGAGGCATGGGACGTGAGCACGCAGCGGATGCGGTAGCCGTGTTCGAGCACACGCAGTTGTTCGAGGCTTTCGGATTGTTCGAGCGGCGTCGGCGTCAGCCGCGCCAGTTTCAGCAGAAAGGGCCGGCGGTAGCCGTAGAGCCCGAGGTGCGCCCAGCGTGTGGGTTCCGGCGCGCCGGCGCGGTGAAAAGGGATCGCGGATCGCGAAAAGTAGAGCGCGACGTCGTGCTCATCGACCACGACCTTCACGACGGCCGGGTTGTTGGCCTCGCCGGGGGCCAACGGCCGCCTCGCCGAGCTCATCACATCGTCTGGATGATCGAGGAGCGACTGCACGCAGGCGTTGATGGCCTGCGCGTCGATCATCGGCTCGTCGCCCTGGACGTTGATGACGATCTCGCTTGATAGGGCGGCCGCGACTTCGGCCAATCGGTCGGTGCCGGTGGCGTGCGCCTCGCTCGTCATGACGGCGAGGCCGCCGAACCCGTGCACCGCGTCCGCGATCCGCTCATCGTCGGTGGCGACGACGACAGCATTGACGCGCGACGCGTCCGAGGCGCGCCGGTAGACGTGCTCGATCATCGGTTTGCCGGCGATCAGGGCCAGGGCTTTGCCCGGCAGACGCGTGGACGCGTAGCGGGCGGGAACGATAGCGACAACTCTGGCGGATTGGATCGAACGAGGCAGCCCAGCAGCCGAAATGACGGGCACGTCGAATCTTAGCACAGGGCCCCGTGCTACGATCCCGGCTGTTGGGTTGGTGAATCGATGAAGCGCGTGAGCTCTACGCTCGCAATCGGCGGCGTTCTCATCCTTATCTCGTGGGAGACGTCGCCGTCCGCGCGTCCCACGCCGCCCAGCCCGGCGCTTTCGGCCGCCGATCTCGAACGTGCGGAGCAGGCCACCCAGTCGATCGTGCCCCTGACCGCTCAGATCGACGACCAGGCCGCCCAACTTCGCGCCCGCCTGTCCCAACCCATCCCGAAGCCGCAACCGGCCCGCAATCCGTTTGTCTTCGGTAGGGGGACGTACCCCTTTTCCACAGGAAATCCGCAGCCAGGGGACAGGTCTCGCGCCAAAGACCTGTCCCCGGTCGGCGGAAATCCTGTGGAAAAGGGGTACGTCCCCCTGGCCCTGCCTGTTCTTGTGGCGATTACGGCGGATGCGACTGACGGCGGGTTGATGCGGACCGCTGTGTTGTCGATGAATGATGAGATGAAGACCGTGCGGCCCGGACAGACCTTCGATCGATTCATCGTCGAGGCGATCGGCCCAGAGTCCTGCCGGATTGTCGACATCACGAGCCCCACGCGCGCCACATTCACGGTCGCGATTCGTTAGCCCGCTCTATATAATGTGGTGTTCGCGCACGCGGCGCGGATCGCACCAAGCTGGTGCAATTCGCTCTAAGTGCAACAGCCGCGTGACGATGGCGCAACGCGCCGTGAGTTTTCCACAAGGTTTTCAACAGATTCTGTGAATCGCACATGAACAACCAACCAATCATTCCGTTTATCGAAGGCGATGGCACCGGGCCTGATATTTGGCGCGCGAGCGTCCGCGTCTTCGACGCAGCCGTCACCAAGGCGTACGGCACATCCCGCAAGATCACGTGGAAGGAAGTGCTCGCCGGCGAAAAGTCGTTCAACCAGACGGGCAACTGGCTTCCCGACGAGACGCTGGCGGCGTTTCGCGAATACAAGATCGGCATCAAGGGCCCGCTGACGACGCCGGTCGGCGGCGGCATCCGATCGCTCAACGTCGCCCTGCGCCAGGAACTCGATCTGTACGTGTGCCTGCGGCCCGTCCGCTACTTTCAGGGTATGGACACGCCGGTGAAGCGGCCGGATCTCGTAGATATGGTGATCTTTCGCGAGAACACCGAAGACATCTACGCCGGCATCGAATTTGCCGCCGGCACGCCCGAGGTCGCCGAGTTCCTCAAGCTCTTCAAGGCGTCGTTTCCCAAACTTCATAAGAAGATTCGCTTTCCTGATACCTCCGGTTTGGGCATCAAACCCATTTCGAAGGACGGGAGCGAGCGACTCATCCGCGCGGCGATCAAGTACACGATCGACAACAAGCGCAAGAGCCTGACCCTGGTCCACAAGGGCAACATCATGAAGTTCACGGAGGGCGCCTTCCGCGACTGGGGCTACGAACTCGCCAAGCGCGAGTTTGGCGCGGTCGAGGTGGACGGCGGCCCGTGGTGCAAGCTGCCCAACGGCGTGGTCGTCAAGGACGTCATTGCTGACGCGTTCCTTCAGCAGATCCTGACCCGCCCGGCGGAGTACGACGTCATCGCGACGCCGAACCTCAACGGTGATTACATTTCCGACGCGCTGGCCGCCCAGGTCGGCGGCATCGGCATCGCCCCCGGCGGCAACATCAACTACGTGTCGGGCCACGCGATCTTCGAAGCGACGCACGGCACGGCGCCGAAATACGCCAACCTCGACAAGGTCAACCCCGGCTCGGTCATCCTCTCGGGCGAGATGATGTTCCGTTACATGGGCTGGACCGAAGCGGCCGACGCGATCATGACGTCGCTCGAACGCACGATCGCCGCCAAAACGGTGACGTACGACCTGGCGAGAATGATCCCGGGATCCAAAGAACTGAAGACCTCGGAATTTGGCGACGCCATGATCGCCAACATGTAGGAGAGCAGATGAATCGCAAAGTCACAGTCGTAGGCGGCGCCGGCAACGTCGGAGCCACGGTCGCGCGCGCGATCGCCACCAAGGAACTGGCCGATGTCGTGATCGTGGACATCGCCGACACGAAGGCTGCGGGCGTCGCGCTCGACATCCTCCAGGCGTGCCCGATCGACGGCAGCGACACGCGCCTCATCGGCGGCAGCGACTACGCCGCCACGGCCAACTCAGACGTCGTCGTCGTCACGTCCGGCATGCCGCGCAAGCCCGGGATGAGCCGCGACGACCTGTTGAACGTGAACTACAAGATCATGCAGGCGGTGACCGAGCAGGTCGTGAAGTACTCGCCCAACTGCATCATCGTGCCGGTGGCCAACCCGCTCGACGCGATGTGCCAGGCGGTCTTCCGCCTCAGCAAGTTCCCGCGCGAGCGCGTGATCGGCATGGCGGGCGTGCTCGACTCGGCCCGCATGCGCGCGTTCATCGCGATGGAACTGAACGTCTCGATCGAGAACGTCCACGCCTTCGTGCTCGGCGGCCACGGCGACACGATGGTGCCGCTGCCGCGCTACTCGACGGTCGCCGGCATCCCGATCACCGAGCTGCTGCCGGAAGATCGCATCAAGGCGATCTGCGACCGCACGGCCAACGGCGGCGCGGAAATCACCAAGCTCGTCGGCACCAGCGCGTGGTATGCGCCGGGCGCCGCCGCGGCCGAGATGGTCGAGGCGATTCTCAAGGACAAGAAGGCGATCATGCCGTGCTCGGTGTACCTCACCGGCGAATACGGCGTGAAGGACCAGTTCCTTGGCGTGCCCGTGAAGCTCGGCAAGAACGGCGTGGAGCAGATCATCCAGATCAAGCTGACAGCCGACGAACAGGCCGCGCTCGACAAGTCGGCGGCGGCCGTCAAGGAACTCACCACGGTTATCGGCGTGTAACACGATGCCGGTCCGCAAGAATGAAGAGGTTGTCCTCACGTCCGTCCGCAGATTCCTGCGGATGGGCGCGACGGCCAACCTCCTCAACATCCTCGAAAAGGAACGGCCGGCCGACCTCGCGAACATCTTCCGCAGTCTCGCGGAGCGCGAACGCCGCGCGGCGTTCGACCTGATCGCGGCGCGCGATCGCACGCGCGCCATGGAAGCGCTCTCGGAGCTCGACGCCGAGATGGGCGCGGCGCTGCTCGAGGGCCGCTCGGCCGAAGACGTCACCCGGCTCATCGCCGAACTGCCGCCCGACGACGCGGTTGGCCTGGTCAAACAACTCCCGCAGGAACTCGCCGACACCGTCCTCGAATCGCTGAATCGCAAGCAGGGCGACGACGTCGCCGAGTTGCTGCAACACGCCGAGAACACCGCCGGCCGTCTGATGAATCCCAGGGTCTTCGCGTTGAGCGAAGACACGACGTCCGGCGAAGCCGTGGCGATGCTCCAGCAGGCCGGCGGCAAGGAACTGTTCTTCTACGTGTATGTCATCGACGACCGCGAGCATCTCGTCGGCGTCGTCTCGTTGCGCCGGCTGCTGCTCGTGGCGCCGACGGCGCGGCTCAAGGACATCATGACGACCGACATCATCAGCGTCGGTCTCGAGGCGGATCAGGAAGAAGTCGCGAAGCTCGTCACGTCCTACAACGTCGTCGCGATCCCCGTCGTTGATTC